>NZ_FNVI01000008.1:0-262606 GCF_900107945.1 Methylobacterium sp. 190mf
GCTACACCGAGCGCTTGGCCGAGGCGGGCGTCGAACCCTCCGTCGGCAGTGTTGGCGACTCGTACGATAACGCTCTCGCCGAGACGGTGATCGGCCTGTTCAAGGCGGAGGTCATCCATCGACGCGGGCCGTGGCGGTCCTTTGAGGCGGTCGAGTACGCCACGCTGGAATGGGTGGACTGGTTCAACCACCGTCGGCTGCTCGAACCAATCGGCCACATCCCTCCCGCCGAGGCGGAGGCACGCTATTATGCCCAGGCCGAGGTCCAAGCCTTGGCCGCCTGAGCCAAACCAAACGGCCTCCGGAAAACCCGGGGCGATTCAGGACCGAGTGCGCCGATTTCGACGCTGCGCGCAGAGAAGCGATGATCTCCCTCCCGGACGTCGCGCGATGGGAGATCCCGAGCGACGGGGACAGGCAAACCTACACGGTGGTCGTCCGGGATGCGGCCGGCGCGCCGATCTACACGGCGACGCTGACGTTCACCGGCCTGAGGCTCAGCGAGGCGGCCGGGTAGGTTCAGCCCGCCGCGCGCATCCGGCGCGCTCCGACATCGGCCCAACTCACCGGCGCCGGACGTCCCGCGTGGACACGGCCGACGCCGGTCAGGGGATGTCGGCCGGCTTGACGTCGATCCGGTCGAACCGGCCGAGGCGGTAGATGAGGAACGACAGGAGCCAAGCCGCCGCGAAGAGGCCGACGATGGCGAAGCCGAGCACGCCGAAATGGTCGTTGATCGCGGCGATCCGCTCCCAGAGCCAGCCCTGGAGGTTGAGCTTGTCCGCCAGGAGGTTCAGCGCCTCCAGCGTGCCGACCACCAGCGCGACCACCACCGACACCAGGGTGATGGTGAGATTGTAGAACAGCTTGCGCATGGGCTGGACATAGGCCCAGCTGTAGGCGCCGAGCATCAGCACGCCGTCGGTCGCGTCGACCAGCGTCATGCCGGCGGTGAACAGCGCCGGGAAGACCAGGATCGTCCAGAGATTGATGCCCTGGCTCGCCTGGGCGGCCGAGAGCCCGAACAGGCTCACTTCCGTGGCGGTATCGAAGCCGAGCGCGAAGAGCAGGCCCAGCGGGTACATGTGCCAGGAGCGCGTCACGAGGCGGAACAGCGGCCGCAGGATCCGGGCGAGGACGCCCTGGTTGGCGAGCAGCATGTCGAGGTCGGCCTCGACGTAGCGGCCGGTGCGCCGCACCTGCCGGAACGCGCGCCAGACCCCCGCGAGGACGACGAGATTGACGAGGCCGATGAGGATCAGGAAGGCGGCCGAGACGCCTGTGCCGATCAGGCCGCCGAGTTCCCGGTAGCCTTCCGAGGCCGTGATCAGGCTGGTGGCGGCCAGCGCCACCGCGGCCGCGGCCACCACCACGACGGTGGAATGGCCGAGGGCGAACCAGAAGCCGACCGAGACCGGCCGCTGGCCCGCCTGCATCAGCTTGCGCGTGACGTTGTCGATGGCGGCGATGTGGTCGGGGTCGACCGCGTGGCGCAGCCCGAAGACGTAGGCCAGCAGCGCGGTCGAGAGCAGGGCCGGCTGCCCCGCGAACAGGCTGTAGGCCCAGGACCAGGCGGCGACGTTGGCCGCGATCAGGACGAGGTAGAGCAGAACGATGCGGCGCCGCACGACGCGGGGCGCCGTGCCATCGGACGGGACGATCGCTTCCATCAAAGCCTTACCCACCCGAATACCGTCCCCTCGGTCCCGTTGCCCGGGCCTGTCGCGTCGCTGCTGCCGTGCAGCACGGAATCCGACATAGCGCAGAAGCGGTCGGCCTGCGGAGTCCCGCAGGCGCGCCCTCTCGCCGGAGCGATGACCCCGGCGGCTGCTTGGACGGGGGCCGCGGGCCCGCCATCAGAACCGCACCGTCACCGAGCCCGTGATCCGCCGGGGCGAGCCCGGATAGACCCGGAACACGTTCAGCGAACTCTCGTAGTACGCGGTGTCGAAGATGTTCTCGACGTTGAGCGCGATCCGGGCGTTGTCGAAGCGGTAGTAGGCGAGCGCGTCGACCGCGACGTAGGCCGGCAGGGTGAAGCCGGAGCCGGCCGCGTCGCCGGCGCGCGCGCCCACGCCCCGCACGCCGCCGCCGATGCCGAAGCCGCGCCACGCCCCCTCCGGCTCGTAGACCGCGAGGAGGCTGCCGGAATGGCGCGGCACGTTGATGAGCGGGGCTCCGACCGGGAGCACGTTGTCCTTGGTCACCCGGGCGTCGGCGTAGACGTAGCCGGCCAGGAGCTTCAGCTCGGGCGTGATCTGCCCCTGGGCCGTCAGCTCGAACCCCTGGCTGCGGACGGCCCCGGCGGCGAGGGAGAAGCCGGTATTGGCGGGATCGGGCGTGAGCACGTTCTCCCGCTCCACCCGGAAGGCGGCGGCGGTGAGGAGCAGGCTGCCGCCGAACAGCTCGGACTTGGCGCCGACTTCGTAGCCGAGGCCGGTCTCCGGCGGCAGGGCCGTGCCGCGGGTCACGGCGGCGGCGTCCGGGCCGATGTTCGGCCGGAAGCTCGTGCCGACGTTGGTGTAGAGGGCGAGTTCCGGGATCGGCCGGTAGACGAGGCCCGCCCGGGGCGACGCGGCGACCCGCGACTGGTCGACCTGACTGCGGACGGCGCGCTCGCGGAAGCTCTGCTCGAAGATGTCGAGGCGCACACCGACGAGCGCCCGCCATTCGGGGCTCAGGACGATCTCGTCCTGCGCGTAGAGGCCGGTGTTGGTGATCCGCTCCAGGTTGTTGCGCGGGATGGTGATCGGCGGCAGCGCCTGCCCGTAGACCGGGGCGTAGATGTCCAGGGCGAACGGGCTCGTGCGGAAGTTCGAGCGGAAGTACTGCGTGCGGCTGTCGGTGCTCTCCCGGTCCATGCCGAGCAGTAGCGTGTGGCCGATGCCGGCGGTATCGAAGCGCCCGACGAGGTCGGCCTGCCCGACGGCCACGTCCCAGCGGTAGTCGCGCACGTTGCGGTCGCGCGAGACCGTGCGGTTGTCGGCAGCGATGGCGCGGATCTCCGCCGACTCGCCCGCGAGATCGCCCGTGTTGAAGTAGGTCGCCAAGCGAAGCTGCCAGTTCTCGTCGAACCGGTGGTCGACGCGGACCTGCAGCGTGTTGTTGTTCTGATAGGTGCTCTGCCCGGGCTCGCCGAGGAAGCGGGAGACGGGCAGGAACCCGAGTTGCCGGTTCAGCGCGATGACGCCCCGGTCGAAGACGATCCGGTTCTTCACGAACTCGGTCTCGACCGTGATCCGCGTGTCCGGGGTGACCTGCCAGCTCACCACCGGCGCGACGAGGAGCCGGTCGCTGTCGACGAAGTCGCGGAAGCTGCCCGCACCCTGGGCGGCGAGGTTGAAGCGGTAGAGCACCGTGCCGTCCGCGCTCAGCGCACCGCCGGCATCGATCGTGCCCCGGGTCAGGCCGAACGAGTCGACCTGGTTGCCGAACTCGACGAACCGCTCGGCGGTCGGCTGCTTGGTGATCAGGTTGACCAGCCCGCCGGGGTCGCTGCGCCCGAACAGGGCCGCTCCCGGCCCCTTGAGCACCTCGATGCGCTCGATGTTCTGGGCGTCGGGCGGCGGCGGCGTCCCGCGATTGAGGGGGAAGCCGTTCTTGTAGATCTCGGAGGTGGTCACGCCGCGGATGGCGTAGCTGAAGATCGACAGGCCGCCGAAATTGTTCTGGCGGGCGACGCCGGGCAGGTAGTCGAAGACCTGGTCGACGCGGGTGGCGGCGATATCGGTGATCGTCTCGCGCGGCGCCACCGACACGGCCACGGGCACGTCGATCTGCGGTGTGGCCGTGCGCGTCGCGCTGACCGCCGCGCCGGCGCCGTAGCCCGGTGTCGGACCGATCAGGCCGATGCTGCCGCGCCCGGACGCCGTCGTCCGGGCGGCGCCCTCGCCGACATGCTCGACCGACAGTTCCTCCAGGGTCACGCTCTCCTGCGCGCGGACCTCCCCGACCGGCACGCCGGCGGACAGCATGGCCGCCAGGGCCAGGCGCGGGCTGCCGCGCCGCGCCCCGGCAGGGCGGGCGCATCCCCGGCGCGGCCTGGGACTCTCGCGGAACGACAATCGTCCAGAACTCGCCACCACACACTCGCTGCTGCCGGCGCGCGGCCACGCGGAGGCGGGCGGCGTCACGCCCGGACGGGCGGCACCGCGCGCTCCGCTGGGGCACCGCGCCCGAGGAACGTCGTCGCGCCGAAGGCCGCCTCCCGTGACGCGCGTCATCGCCGCCGCCGGACCGTCCCGGTGCGCGGCACCGGCGGCCGCGGGGAACGGGCGCGCCCAGTCGACAGGTGCGGGGCAGATCCGGACGCACCGCGCAGCGCGCACCGGATTACCACCCCGGCTCCGGACCGTGCCCGGATAACCTTGGCAGGAAAATACTTGCCGCGGCGACCGCCCGGGTCAACGCCCCGGCAACCGAATGTAATAATGTTGCGACGACAGTGGCGGAACGGCCACAGCACCGTGGCGCCACGGCGGCGAGCGGGGCCGGGGCGGCCTGATCGGGTACGCCGCTCCCGTCAGGGTCTCACATCCGGCCTGGGATCCGGCACGAACCCGTCGCGGTTCGGCATGCGGACGGCGGCCAGGGTGGCGGCATCGAGCACGGCGCTCTCCGGGACGAGCCCGTTCAGGTACAGGACGTAGCCCGAGACCGCGTAGACGTCGTCGGCGCTGAGCGATTGCGGGGCGTTCATCGGCATCGCCCGCCGGATGTAGTCGAACAGGGTCGGCGCGTAGGGCCAGAAGCTGCCGACGGTCTTGAGCGGTTTCGCCGAGGCGAGCGTGCCCTGGCCGCCGGCCAGCCGCTCGCCGGTCCCGCCCTCGCCCCGGCTGCCGTGACACGAGGCGCATTGGGTCTCGAAGACCTCTCGGCCGTGGGCGACGCTGCCCTGTCCGGGCGGCAGCTTCCGGCCGTCCCGGTCGACGTCGATGTTCCAGGCGGCGATCTCGGCCTCCGTGGCCGGACGCCCGATCCCGAGGCGCTCCGTCGCCCGTACCGGCCCGGCGCCGGCGAGCACCAGGGCGATCCCCGCGGCGGCGCGGGCTTCACGCATAGCCATTGGCCACCTCGCCATCCGCGGCGATGCGCCAGGGCACGACCGCGTTGTTGTGGTAGAAGGATTTGAGGCCGCGCACCGCCGTCAGCGCCTCGAAGCCCGGCTGCACGTAGCCGGTCTCGTCGATCGCCCGGCTCGCGATGGTCGTCGGCGTCCCGTCCCAGCGCCAGGGCAGGCGGAACCGCGTCAGCGCCCGGTTGAGCACCGGCTCCTGCAGGGCGGCGTCGCGCCAGCTCCCGCCACCGTCCGTCGAGACCTGCACGACGCGGATCCGCCCGCGCCCGCTCCAGGCGAGGCCGGTGATCTCGTGAAAACCGGGGGCGATCCGCTGCGTGCCCGAGGGCCGCGTGATGATCGACTTGGCCTCCATGACGAAGGTGAATTGCCGCGCCGTGCCGTCCGGCATCAGGTCGGTGTACTTCGACGTCTCCTCGCGGGAAAAGGCCGGCTCCGCCGTGACGTTGAGCCGGCGCAGCCACTTCACGCTCATGTTGCCCTCGTAGCCGGGCAGCAGCACCCGGAGCGGGTAGCCCTGCTGGGGGCGCAGCCGCTCGCCGTTCTGGCTGTAGACCAGCAGGGCGTCGTCGAGGCACTTCGCGATCGGGATACTGCGGGTCAGCGCGGCGGCGTCCGCGCCCTCGGCCACGACCCACCGCGCGTCTGGCTTGAGCCCGGCCTCCGCCAGGACCGTCGCGAGGCGCACGCCGGTCCATTCGGCGCAGCTGACGAGGCCGACGAGGTCCGACGCCGTCTTGCCCTTGATCGCCTCGAAGCCCGGGTTGCCCGAGCATTCGAGGAAGTAGATGTGCGACTCCGACGGGAAGCGGCGGATGTCGTCCATCGTCAGGATGAGCGGCGTCTCGACGAGTCCGTGGATCATCAGCCGGTGCTGGGCGGGATCGATGTCCGGGATGCCGCCGTGGTGGCGCTCGTAGAACAGGCCGTTGGGCGTCAGGATGCCGTCGAGATCCTGCAGCGGCGTGCGGCTCGACGCCGAGATGTACTGCTTCAGACCCTTCGGGACGTTGCGGATGACGCCCTCCTCGAAGCGCGAGGGCCGGCCGTAAGTCTGGCTGCCGACATCGGCGCCCGGGACCTTCATCCATTCGGGAACGGCCGGAGGCGCCGCCTCGTCCGATCGGGCCGGCCCGCCCGCGAGGACGGCCGCGGCCGCCGCCGCGCCTTGTGCGAGGAAGCGGCGCCGCGCCGGCGGCGATTCGTCGTCCTGGCTCATCGCATGGCACTCCGCCTCGCCCCGCCCGCCGGGGCAGGCCCAGAGTCTCACGCAACGGCGCTCCCTCCTAGTCCCGTCGGAACGGCGCCCGGCGCGCGGTCCGGGGACGGACATGCGCGACGAGCAGGGCCGCCGTCACGATGTGGAGGCCGTCAGCGCGAACCCGTCTCGTGGTGCGCCCGCAGGCGTCGCAGGGCCTCGAGATCGAAGACCTCGTCCGCGCGCCCGTAGCCGCCATCCACGACCTCGTCGACCAGGACCATGGTGTGCGGGCGCGCGGCCTCCCCGAAGAAGGAGACCAGCAGATCCGTCGTGCGGTGGATCAGATCCGCCTTCTGCGGACCGGTCATCATGCCCTGCGGGATCTTGAAATTGGCGAACGGCATCGATCGTCTCCAGGCTGAACTGATGAAACACGGGTCGCGCCCGCGCGGCGACGCGGATCTCCTCGCGGATCTCCGCGCGCACCTCATTCCTGCGCCGCGCGGGCCGCGTGAGCGGCCTCGTTCAGGGTCGCGACGGCCGCGTCGAAGCGGTGCTCGGCCTCGGCGTTGCGCTGGAAGGCGACGCGCTGCACCAGGATCTCGGCCGGCGTCGGCCGCTGCTGGAACAGGGCCATCACCTCGTCGATGAAGTCGGCCAGCGGTAGGTAGCCCGCACGGGTGGCCTGGCCGGGCGTGAGATCCGTCTGGACCGCCGGCGGCACCAGCTCGATCACCTCGACCCGGCCCTTGAGGACCTCGCGCAGCGAGACCGTGTAGCTGTGGATCGCCGCCTTCGTCGCCGAGTAGGTCGGTGTGGTCGTCAGGGGCACGAAGGCCAGCCCGGACGACACGTTGATCAGCGCCGCGTCCGGCCGTGTGACCAGATGCGCGACGAAGGCATCCGTCAGACGGATCGGGCCGAGCAGGTTGGTGGTGATCGTCGCCTCCGCGTCGGAGAGGTCGCGCGCCTGATCCAGCGCCTCGAAGCGCATGATGCCGGCGTTGTTGATCACCACGTTCAGGGCCGGGTGCTCAACCGTGACGCGCCGGGCGAACGCCGCGATGTCTCCGGCATCCGCGATGTCGAGGGGCATCGCGTGCAGGCCCGGGCGGCCGGCCGTGACCCGTTCCAGCGCCTCCACGCGGCGACCGGCGACGATGACGGTGTTGCCGAGGTCGTGGAAGCGATGGGCGAGCGCGGCTCCGATCCCGGACCCGCCGCCCGTGATGAGGATCGTGTTGCCGGAGGTTTTCATGATGGCGACCCCGTTGTTGTCGCCGCAGAGAGTATGGTTGACACTCTCCGCCCTGAAGTAGGCACCGAAAAGATTTGTACGCACCGAAAGGAGAGTGTCGAATGCGCAGGGCTGCCCCGGATCCCGCGATCGAGGCGAAGCGGCGCGGGCCACCCCCGCAGGACGTCGATCCGGCGATCGAGGCCCTGGTGAACGACATCATCGGCCAAGTGGCCGACAAGTGGACCATGCTGATCCTCGAGGCCCTGGAGGAGCACGGCACCCTCCGGTTCACGCAGCTCGGCCGGGCCGTGGGCCGGATCAGCCAGAAGATGCTGACGCAGACCGTCCGCCAGATGGAGCGGGACGGTCTCGTCCGGCGGACGGTGCATCCGGTGATCCCGCCGCGCGTGGACTACACGCTGACGCCGCTGGGCCGGAGCCTGGGCGCCGCGTTCTGCGGCGTGTGGATCTGGGCCGAGACGCACCACGCCGAGATCGAGCGGGCCCGGCGGGCGTTCGCCGCGGCGGCCGAAGCTCCGGATCTTCCCGCCGACGCCGAGGCACCGTGAGGACGGAGGGCTTCCCGATCGCGGTCTGGCCGCGGAGGACGGAGGGGCGTGCGGCCCTGGCGGGCTCGCCCGCGCGGGGCGGCCCCGCGCCTATTAACTGTCGAGCGGAAGAGCGATGTCGTCCTTCTCCAATGGTCTCGCCAAACTTGGCGTTTCAGTCTAGCGTCTAGACTGAATTCGGCGGCAAGGCGGGCGCATCATGCAATCCACCCCTCCGTACGGTGAGCCGCCGCTCCCGATCAGTTCCGACGCGATCGCCGACGGCCCGAAGGTCCCCGGCGCGGCGCGGCGTCGCTCCGTGGTCGCGGGCGCCATCGGCAACACGCTCGAATGGTACGATTTCGCCACCTACGGGTATTTCAGTGCCGTCATCGGCCGGAACTTCTTCCCGTCCGACAGCCCCACGACGTCGCTGCTCTCGGCCTTCGCGGTGTTCGCCGCCGCCTTCTTCATGCGCCCGATCGGCGGCATCGTGTTCGGCCACATCGGCGACCGCTACGGCCGGAAGACAGCCCTGCTGCTGTCGGCGGGCCTCATGGCGGTCTCGACCTTCCTGATGGGCTGCCTGCCCACCTACGCGTCGGCCGGACTCCTCGCGCCCGTCCTGCTCGTGGTGCTGCGGCTCGGCCAGGGTCTCTCCGTCGGCGGCGAGTACACCTCCTCGGCCATCTTCCTGTCCGAGACCGCAGCACCGGCGCGCCGCGGTCTGACCGGCAGCCTCGCCTGCATCGGGGCCGCCGGAGGCATCCTGCTCGGCTCCATTGCCGGGACGCTCGTCACCGGCCTGCTCACGCCGGAGGACGTGCACCAGTGGGGCTGGCGCCTGCCGTTCCTCTTCGGGATCGTGCTCGGCATCTTCATCTTCGCCCTGCGTCGCCATATCGACGACGATCACGTCGAGACCGTGTTTCGCGAAGATCGGACACCGACGGACCAGCGCTCACCGCTGCGCACGGCCGTCGAGATCGACGGCTCCGCCATGCTGCGCGCCTTCGCGATGAATCTCGGCCTGGCGTGCGGCTTCTACGTGGTGTTCGTCTACCTCGTGACGTTCATGCACACCGTGTCGGGCCTCCCGCAACACACGGCGTTTCTCATCAACTCCCTCGCCATGGTGGTTCAAGCCGTGTGCATCCCGATCGCCGGAGCCCTGTCCGACCGCTTCGGGCGCAAGTGTGTTCTGGTTCTGACCGGGGCGGGCCTGACAATCCTGTCATGGCCGCTCTTCATGCTGCTGACCACCGGCGACACGCTTCTGATCGTCCTGAGCCAGGTCGCGTTCGCGATCCTGATCGCCGGCAACGCCGCCGTCGTGCCGACGGCGTTCGTCGAGATGTTCCAGCACCGCTCGCGCTGCACGGCCCTGGCAATCAGCTTCAACGCCTCGATGGCGCTGGTCGGGGGCACCGCCCCGATGGCCGCGACGTGGATCGTCCACCACCTGGCCTGGCCCACGGGGCCGGGCCTCTACGTCGCCGTGCTGTCGGCCATCTCGCTCGCCGCAGTCCTCACGATGCGCGATCGGACCGGAGAATCGCTCGCGTGAGAGGATCGGCGCGCGGGGGGCGACACGCGGAGGCCGAAGTCACATTGCGGCTCTCACAGAGCCGACGCCCCCATCGGTCGGCGCTCGTCTCGACGGTGCCGGGCGTCCGATCGGCGGCAATCCGGGCGGCGCGGTCAATAGGTCACCCTCACTAGTGGAAGCCGAGAGCGGCTCAGCTAAAATCGACTGAGGGAGACAGAAGAGAGCCTGTCCAGCAATGATCGGGTGAGCACTGCGGAGATCTCTTCTTGCTCGACGCGGTCATCGCCATGACCGGCAGACGGGCATCGGCGCTCCCGAGGGACCTGGAGCATGGGATTCGACGTGACACGACCTCTCTGGCGCTCAGTCTCATCCCGCCTCGTCGTCGTGTCCTTCTCAGTCCTGATGATCGCGCCGGCGGCGCGGGCGGCCAGCACTCTGGAGGCGGCTCTCCGCGCGGTGCCGGATTCCGTCCTGGCGACGCCTGACCCGATGCCGATCGTCTTCATGGACGTCCAGGCGCTGTCCCGGGCCGCCGGCGGCGCGCTGAGCGACGCCGGCCTGCGGCGCATGGCCTTCGCGCAGAGCATCCGCCCGCTGAACGCCCTCAGCTACGGCGGCGCGCAGACATGGACCGAGAAGGCCGGCATCCCGTTCGAGGACATCTCGTATTTCGCGGCCTTCGGCCAGCCTCCGGCGCGCGTCACTCACTGGGGTCTGGCGACGAAGGCGGCAGCCGACACCCTGGTCGCCAAACTGAAGGACAGGAACTTCCGGCCGGTCCCGACCGCGCCGCGCATTCTCGCCAACGGGGAGCCCCGCGCCCTGAATCTCAGGGCCCGGCAGCCGACCGATCCCTGGTCCGGCCCGATGGGCGAGACCAGCGCGATCCTGGCGATCGATCGCGTCATCGCGCAGGCGTCCGCGGCCGCAGATCTGGAGACACGCGTCGGGGGCGGCCGGAGCGCGGCGGATCACGAGGCGGTCGCCACAGCGCTGACGGGTCTGGCCGCCGCGGATGAGCGCGACCCGGGCGCGATCCTTCAAGCGGCCGTCGTGACGCCGCTGATGGGGATCACCCCCGACGATCCTGCCGCCCTCCTGTCGGCGACGACCGATCTGGCCGCGCAGAGGAAGGCGATCGAGGGTCAGCGCGAGCGCGGACGGGACGGCGTCCCGGCTTATGCCGGCGGTATCGTGGCGGACTATCAAGGGAAGAACGGTCCGGCCCTGCTCGTATCCCTCGCCTATCCCGATTGCCGGACGGCCGACAGGGCCGTCTCCGCGCTGAAGGCGCGTTGGCGAGCCGGCATGGCCCCTGCGGCCTCCGTCGACGGCCGCTCGGTCGAGAGCCCACAGCGCGGCTGTGCCGCCGTCCTCCGCGTCGATCGTGCCGCGGGTGCGAACACCCCGTTCGGAGAGTTCCTCGGGACCTCCCTGCAGCGCGGCTTCAATGTCCTGCAGATCGGGTCGCAGCGATGACCGGGCTCCGACGCGCCGGACCGGAGCACGACTGTCCCGGCCGGCACGGTCGAGACGCGGTCGAGGCGCGGCTTTCCTAGGCCTCGGCCGCCCTGGGCGCGGCCGGGTCGCCGGTCGCCCCGAGTTCGGCGGCGAACTTGCCGAAGAACTCGTCGGCGAGCTTGCGCGCGGTCGCCTGCATGAGCCGGCCGCCCAGCGTCGCGATCTTGCCGCCGACCTCGGCCTTGGCGGTGTAGGTCAGGAGCGTCTCGCCGCCCTCCGCCGCGAGGCTGACGGCGGCGCGGCCCTTGGCGAAGCCCGCCATGCCGCCGTTGCCCTGGCCGACGAGGCTGTAGCCCTCGGGAGGGCGCATGTCCTCCAGGCGGACCGTGCCCGCGAAGGTCGCCGAGACCGGCCCGACCTTGAGGGCGACCTTGGCCGTCATCTCCTCCGGGGAGGCCTGCACCAGCTCCTTGCAGCCGGGGATGCAGCGGGCCAGCACCTCCGGATCGTTCAGCGCCGCCCAGACGGCCTCCCGCGCGACCGGGATCCGATACGCGCCAGTGATGTCCATCCTGGTCTCCTCTTGACACTGCGCCGCCCACCGGCCGGTGCGGGCGCTCAGACCGCGCAGTAGCGCGCCTGGATCTCGGGATCGTCCCGCAGCGCGGCCGCGGGGGCGTGGTAGACGACGGCGCCGCCGTCGACGATGTAGACGCGGTCGGACACGTCGAGGGCGAGCTCGACGTTCTGCTCCACGAGCAGGATCGTGGTGCCGGCCCGCTTCATCGCGACGAACTGCGCGAACATCTCCTCGACCAGGATCGGCATGATCCCCTCCGAGGGCTCGTCGAGGAGCACCATCACGGGCTCGGCCATGAGCGCCCGGGCGATGGCGAGCATCTGCTGCTCGCCGCCCGACATCGTGACCGCCTCCTGCTTCAGGCGCTGCTTCAGCCGCGGGAAGGTCTCGGCGATGACCTCGATCCGCCGCGCCTCGTCGCGGCGCGTCGCGCGCGCCCCCCGTCCTGCCCCCCTGGCGGCCAGGATGCCGAGGCGCAGGTTCTCCTCCACGGTCAGCCCCGGCACGATGCGCCGCTCCTCCGGCACGTAGGCGAGGCCCTGGTGGAAGCGCTCGTGGGGCGGCCGGTGGAGGATGTCGGCGCCCGCGAAGGTCACGCGCCCCTCGCGCTTCGCCACGAGGCCCATGATCGCCTTCAGCGTGGTGGTCTTGCCGGCGCCGTTGCGGCCGACCAGCGTGACGATCTCGCCGGGGCGCACCTCCAGCGAGAGGCCCTGCAGGATGTGGGAGTGGCCGTACCACGCCCGCAGGTCCTCGACCGCCAGGAGCGGCTGCGTGACGGCGGCGCTCATGCGGTCGTGCCCGTGATCTTGCCCGCCGTGTTGCCCAGGTAGACGCGGCGCACCTCCGGATGCGCCCGGATGTCGTCGGGGCTGCCCTCGGCCAGGAGCTGGCCCTGGTGGAGGACGACGAGGCGCCGGCACAGGCCCATGACGAGCTTCATCTTGTGCTCGACGAGGATCAGCGTCCGGGTCTCGGCGAGGCGCTGCACGAGGTCCATCATCTCGCGCGTCTCCTCGGGGCTCATCCCGGCGGTCGGCTCGTCGAGGAGGAGGAGGCTCGGCTCGGCGGCCAGCGCCACCGCGATCTCTAGGGCGCGCTGCTCGCCGTGGGCGAGTTCGCGCGCGAGGCGGTCCATCCGGGCGCCGAGCCCGACCTCGCCGAGGAGTTCCTCGGCCCGCTCCGCCAGCTCGGGATAGGCCGCGCGGTCCCGGAAGAACGCGAAGCGGACCCGCCGAGCCTGGGCGGCCACCCGCACGTTCTCGCGCACCGTGAGGTGCGGGAAGACGTTGGTGATCTGGAACGACTTGGCGATGCCCATCCGGGCGAAGGCGTGCGGGGCCGCGCCGGTGATGTCGCGCCCGCGGAACAGCACGCGGCCCTCGCTCGGCGGGAAGGCGCCCGAGATCAGGTTGAAGAAGGTCGACTTGCCCGCCCCGTTCGGTCCGATGATCGCGGTGATGCCGCCCTCCGGGAACGCGACGGTCACGTCCGACAGGGCGCGGAAATGCCCGAACCGCTTGCCGAGGCCCTCCGTGGCGAGGATCGGCGGCGCCGCCACGGGCGCCGTGGCGGGCGCGGCGACGACCGGGGCGGCGCTCACCATCCGGCCCTCCTCAGGCGCGCCAGCGCCTCGCCCCAGATGCCGAGCGGCAGGAACAGCACGAAGGCGATGAAGACGGCGCCGACGAAGAGCTGCCAGTGGCTCGTCACGGTGGCGAGCCCGTCCTGAAGGAGCGCGAAGGTCGCGGCGCCGACGAAGGGCCCGAAGAAGGTCCCCATGCCGCCGAGCAGCGCCATCATCACGGCCTGGCCGGAGGTCGAATAGTGCATCGTCTCGATCGGCACGATCGAGAGGTGGATCGCCTGGAGACCGCCCGCGAGGCCGCACAGGGCCCCGGAGATCACGAAGGCCGCGAGCTTCATGCGGCGCACGTCGTAGCCGCAGGCCTGCGCCCGGCCCTCGTTCTCGCGGATCGCCTCGAGGGCGGCCCCGAAGGGCGACGACAGGAGGCGCGAGAACAGCCAGACCGCGACGCCGACCACCGCCAGCGCGGCGTAGTACTTCACCACCGGGTCGAGGAGATTGAGGCTGAAGCCCGGCAGGGCGAGCGCCGGCACGTTGATGCCGCGCAGGCCGTTCTCGCCGCCGGTGAAGGCCTCCGCTTGGTAGAAGGCGTAGTAGACGCACATCGACAGCGCCAGGGTCGTCATCGCGAAGTAGATGCCGCGGGTGCGGATCGCCAGCACGCCCATGACGGCGGCGATGAGTGTCGCGAGCAGCGTGCCGGCGACGAGCGCCAGGGCCGGGTGCAGCCCGTAATGGACGATGGCGATGCCGCAGCCGTACGCGCCGCCGCCCAGGAAGGCAGCGTGGCCGAAGGACAGGAGCCCGGTATAGCCGAACAGCAGGTTGAACCCGAGGGCGTAGAGCCCGAGCACCAGGATGTTCACGGCGAGGGCCTGGTAGGGCGCGATCCAGGGGAACACGAGGAGGAAGGCGAGCGTCAGGGCGACGCGGTGCCGGCCGCACCACGCCACCCGGCGCCCGGCCCGGCCGGAGCCCGGCCGGGCCGCCGGCAAGGTAGCCGGAAGGGCGCCTCCCTTCGTGACGGCGGGGGAGGGGGCGCGGGCGCTCATCCGAGGGCCCCGGCCCGGCCGAGGAGGCCCCGGGGCCGCACGAGCAGCACCAGGGCCATGAGGGCGAAGATCGCCATCTTGGTCATGTCGGGGGCGACGAGCGACGTCATCGCCACCACGATCCCGACGACCAGCCCGGCGAGCACGGCCCCGGCCAGCGAGCCCATGCCGCCCACCACCGTGACCACGAAGGCCTCGGCGAGCACCGGGATCCCCATCTCGGGCGTGACGCCCTGCAGCGGCGCGGCGAGGATGCCGGCGAGCCCGGCGAGCGCGCAGCCCAGGGCGAAGACCGCGAGCCAGACCTTGGTGATCTCGATGCCGAGCACCTGCACGATCTGCGGGTCGCGGGCGCCGGCCCGGATCACGAGGCCGAAGGGCGTGCGCTCGATGAACAGCCACAGGACGCCCACCACCGCCAGCGCGAATCCGATCAGGAACAGGCGGTAGAGGGGGAAGTAGCCGATGCCGATGTCGACCGCGCCGCGCAGCTCGGGCGGCGCCCCGAAGGGCAGGCCGGTCAGCCCGAAGGCGATGCGCACGCTCTCGACCATCACGTACGACAGGCCGAAGGTGAGGAGCAGCGGGTCGTCGATGCCGCGCCCGTAGAGGGGGCGCACGAGCACGCGCTCCACGGCGAGCCCGAGGAGCCCCATCGCCAGCGGCGCCGCGACGAGACTCAGCCAGAAGCTGCCGGTGTAGCCGTACAGGAAGACGCCGACATAGGCGCCGACCATGAAGAACGCGCCGTGGGCGAAGTTGACGACGTTCATCAGCCCGAAGATCAGCGACAGGCCGATGCCGACGAGCACGTAGATCGCCCCCAGCGCGATGCCGGTCACGAGCTGGAGGGCGAGGAGATCGAGGGGGAAACCGCCGATCGTGATGGCGCTCAAGGCCGCGCCCTCCCGCGGGTTCGCATGGGGCGCCTCACGCCTTGTGCCCGAGTTCGTCGCAGCCGCGCAGGAAGCGCTCGTCGGGCCCCTCCGTGCCGAGGATCGTGAAGACGTCGTCCGGCGTCTTCATGTCCTTCGACTTCGCCTCGACGATCAGGACCGACTGCACCGACTGGTGGTCGCATTTCCGGAAGCTCTGCGGACCCTTGTAGAAGTCGGCCTTCAGAGCCTCCATGGCGGCCACGACCTTGTCGGTCTCGACCGATCCGGCGGCCTTCACGCCCTCCAGCACCGAGCGGATGCCGGCATAGCCCAGCGCCCCGTAATCCGACGGGACGGCGCCGTTGTAGGCGGCGCGGAACCGGTCGTTGAACGCCTTGGCGGAGGGCACGCTGTCCTCCAGGCGCCAGTAGTAGGAGGTGCCGCCGATCACGCCGTCGAAGGCGTCGCCGCCGGCCTTGCGGGCGGTGAAGAGCAGGACCGGCGCGACGAGCTTGGTGGTGCGCTTCAGGCCGAACTCGGTCGCCTGCTGGATCGAGACGACCTGGTCCCGGCCGAAATTGCACAGGCAGAGCACGTCGGGCTTGAGCGCGGCGATCCGGGGCAGGAAGGCCGAGTAGTCGGAGGCGCCGATCGGGTGGCGGATGTCGGCCACGACCTCGATGCCCGAGGCCTCGCCGGCGCGCTTGAACCCGCGCATCATCTCGTGGCCGTACGCGTAGTCCGCGCTGAGGAAGGCGACGCGCTTGCCCGATTTCGGGAAGACGTAGCGGCCGACCGCGCCCGCGGTCATGTGCGGGTTCAGGGCCTCGTGGAAGGTCGTGCGGCCGAAATCCTTGGCCTCGTTGATCGCGTCGGACTGGCTGATCGAGTTGTAGATCACGCCGCGCTCGCGGGCGACGTTGTTGATCGACAGGGTCACGGCCGCCGAGAGGCCGCCGACCAGGAAGTTGACCTTGTCCTTCTCGATCAATTCGAGGGTCCGGGTCGCCGCCTCGCCGGGGTTGAGCTTGTCGTCGCGCACGAGGAGCTCGGCCGTGCGGCCCTGGAAGCCGCCGGCCTCGTTGAACGTCTTGACGGCGAGCTGGGCGGCGCGGACCTGGTCGTTCGCCTCGGCCCCGAAAGCGCCGGTGAGCGGCACCGGGAAGCCGATCCGGATCGGGCCTCCGGTCGAACCGCCTTGCGCGATCGCGGAGCGCAGGAGCGCCGGGGCGGCGAGCGCCAGCGCGGATGCGGCGGCGCTGCCCTGGAGCAGCCGGCGCCTGTCGAAGCCCGTTCCCATTCCCGTCCCTCCGTCGGCGTTTCCTGATCGGGACCGGTCTCTTCGGCGGACCGTGCCCCGTGATGGTCGATGTGTCCTGACCCGAAAGGGTCATCCGTCCTCGCGAGCGCAGCGAAGCGATCCAGGGATCCGCCACGTTCGGCAGCGTCCCGCTGCCCTGGGTTGCTTCGCTGCGCTCGCAAAGACGGGGAAGCCCGCAGCCGGTTTCAGATCAGTCCCAGCGCCTCCAGCACGACCTCGGGCGTCACCGGCTGGCGCGCGACACGGGCGTTCAGCGGCGCGAGCGCGTCGTTGATGGCGTTGACGACCGCGGCCGGCGCGCCGGCGGTGCCGGCCTCGCCCGCGCCCTTGGCGCCGATCTCGGACGACGCGGTGGCCGAGACCACGTGGGCGACCGCGATATCGGGCATCTCGCCGGCCATCGGCACGAGGTAGTCGGCCATCGACCCGTTCAGCAGCTGGCCCTCGCCGTCGTAGAGGCAGTGCTCGAACAGGGCCCCGCCGATCCCCTGGACGATGCCGCCGCGGATCTGCTCGTCGACCAGGAGCGGGTTGAGCACGGTGCCGCAATCCTCGACGCACCAGTGCTTGAGCAGCCGCACGAAGCCCGTCTCGGTGTCGACCTCGACGTAGGAGGCCTGCACGCCGTTGGTGAAGGCGAAGGGGTAGTCCTTGGGCACGTAGTGCCGGGTCGCCACGAATTCGGGCTGCACCCCCGGCGGCAGCGTGTCGGGGCGGAAGTAGACGATGCGGCCGAGCTCCGCGAGCGGCATGCGCTCGGTCCCGGTGCCTGCGTCCACCACGGCGCCGTCGCGGACGTCGAGGCTTTCCGGATCGGCCTGCAGGATCGCGCCCGCCACCACCAGGACGTTGCCGCGCAGCGCCTTGCCGGCCTGCCACGCGGCCTCGCCGCCGATGCCGGCCCCGCGCGAGGCCCAGGTCCCGCCGCCGTAGGGCGTCGCCTGCGTGTCGCCGGAGATCACCCGGACCTTGTCCATCGGCACGCCCGTGGCGGTGGCCACGATCTGCGCGATGATGCCCTCGGTGCCCTGGCCCTGCTCGGTGACGCTGACCGACGCGACGACGCCGCCCTGCGGATCGAGCCGGATCGTGCAGCCGTCCTGGGAGGAGATGCGCGCGCCGCCGACCCCGTAGAAGGCCGCCGACGGGTTGGTGATCTCGATGAAGGCCGCGAGCCCGATGCCCCGGTGGATCCCCCGCCGGCGCAGGTCCGCCTGCTCGGCCCTGAGACCGTCGTAATCCATCATCGCCTTGAGCTTGGCGAGCGCCGCCTGGTGGGACAGCTTCTCCAGCTTGATCCCCGAGACGCCCGCGCAGGGATAGGCGTCGTCCGGGATGACGTTGCGCTCGCGCACGGCCAGGGGGTCGAGGCCGAGCCGGGCGGCGCCGAGATCGACGAGCCCCTCGGCGACCATCGTGGCGATCGGGTGGCCCACCGCCCGGTACTGGCAGGTCGGCGCCTTGTTCTGGAGCACGACGCGGGCGCGGGCCCGGTAGTGCTGGTGCCGGTAGGGGCCGCCGGTCAGGTTGACGACCTGGTTGGCCTCGACCGCGCTGGTGCGCGGGTAGACCGAGTAGGGCCCGATGCCCGTGAGGTCGTCCATGTCGAGGGCGAGGATGTCGCCCTCGGCCGAGAAGGCCATCCGGGCGGTGACCCGGTGGTCGCGGGCATGGATGTCGCTCTGGAAGCTCTCCAGCCGGTCGGCGACGAACTTGACCGGGCGCTTGAGCATCAGCGCCAGCGCGCAGGTCGCCATCTCGTCGGGGTAGATGTGGACCTTGATCCCGAAGGACCCGCCGACATCCTTGCAGATCACCCGCACCGCCCCCTCGGGGAGGGCGAGGTGCTTGCACAGGATGTCCTGCATCATGTGCGGCGCCTGGAAGGAGTGGTGGACGGTGAGCATCCCGTCCGCCGCCGCCCAGTCGGCCAGGATCGCCCGCGGCTCCAGGCACACGCCCGTGTGCCGGCCGAACTGGAAGGTCTCCTCGACCACCAGAGCCGCGTCGCGGAAGGCCGCGTCGACGTCGCCGACGTTGAGGACGCGCTCGAAGGCGAGGTTGTCGCCGAGCTCGGCGTGGATCGCGGGCGTCGCGGGATCGAGCGCCGTCTCCATGTCGACGACGGCGGGGAGCGGGTCGAACTCGACCGTGATCGCCGCGAGCGCGTCCTCGGCCTCGGCCCGGCCGTGCGCGACGACCGCGCAGAACGGCTCGCCGACCCAGGTCACCCGGTCGAGGGCCAGGGCGTGCTGGGGCGCCGAGCGCAGGCCCTTGAAGTGGCCGAGCACGCCGACCCACGGCGTGCACACGGCCGCCAGTTCGGGCCCCGTCACCACGGCGATCACGCCGGGCATCGCCTTCGCGTCCGCGGTGTCCAGGGCGACGATGCGGGCGTGAGCGTGGGGGCTGCGCAGGAAGGCGACGTGGCCGAGGCGGGCGACGGCCACGTCGTCCACGTAGACGCCCCGTCCCTCGAGCAGGCGCCGCGCGTTCGGCCGCGGGACGGAGCGGCCGATATAGCTGTTCGGCCGGTCGAGGAAGGTGAGGCCGCCCGGATCCGCGCTCATTCGGCGGCCTCCAGGCCGGCATCCCTGCCGGCATCCCGGCGGCCTTGCCCGCGCGCCTCGGCGGTCGACGCGATGGCGTCGACGATGGCGTGGTAGCCGGTGCAGCGGCAGTAATTGCCCGCGATCGCCGCGCGGATCGCCTCGCGCGAGGTGGCCGCGTCCGCGTCGTCCAGAAGCTCGGCGGCCGTCACCAGCATGCCGGGGGTACAGTAGCCGCATTGCAGGGCGTTGCGGGCGTGGAAGGCGTCCTGCAGGTCGCGGATGCGCCCGCTCTCGGTCAGGCCCTCCACGGTCTCGACGGTGGCGCCGTCGGCCTGGACGCCGAGCATCAGGCAGGACCGCACCGCCCGGCCGTCGACCAGGATCGTGCAGGCGCCGCACACGCCGTGCTCGCAGCCGAGATGCACGCCGGTGAGGCCGAAGGACTGGCGCAGCAGGTCGCCGAGATGCATCCGGGCGGGGACATGCGCCCGCACGGCCTCGCCGTTCAGCGTGAAGGCGACCGCGTGCGCGCGGTCGGGGTTCTCAGACGCCATCGGGACCGTCCTCCTGCGCGCTGCCGCCGCGCATCCTCGCCGCCACGCGGCCGAGGATCACGCGGGCGAGGTGGAGCCGCGTCGCGGCCTTGGTCGTCGGGTCGTCCGGCGGGTCGAGCTCACCGGCGAGCGCCGCCTGGGCGCCCGCGAGATCGCCGGCCTCCAGGGCCGCCGCGGCGTCGCGGGCGAGCACCGGCCGGTCGGCCACGCCGAAGAAGGCGAGGCGCAGGTCCGACAGGCCGCCCGCGGACCGCCGCCCGGTCGCCGCGAGGCCGACGAGGGCGTAGTCGCCGTGGCGGCGCGACAACTCCTCGAAGCCCCAGACCGCGTCGGCCCCCGGCACCGGGAACTCGATCGCCGTGACGATCTCGCCGGGCTCCAGGGCCGTCGTGTAGAGGCCCTGGAAGAAATCGTCCGCCGGGACGCGCCGCTCGGCCCCGGGCCCGCGCACCACGATCGAGGCGCCCGCGGCGAGGCAGCAGGCGGGCCACTCGGTGGCCGGGTCGGCCAGCGCCACCGAGCCGCCGATCGTGCCGCGGTTGCGGATCGCCGGATGGGCGATGTGCGGCAGGGCGGCGGCGAGCAGCGGCAGGCGCTCGCGCACGAGCGCCGCGGTCCCGACGTCGCGGTGGCGCGTCATGGCGCCGATCCGCACAATGCCGCCGGCCTCGCCGCCGGCCTCCGAGACGCCGGTGAGTTCGGGGATCGCGTTGAGGTCGACCAGCAGGCCGGGCGCCGAGAGCCGCATGTTGAGGGCCGTGACGAGGCTCTGGCCCCCCGCCAGAGGAACGGCGTCCTCCCCGTGCTCGGCGAGCAGGGCCAGCGCCGCGTCGAGCGAGGCCGGACGCGCGTAGGCGAAGTCGGGCGCCTTCAAGCCCTGGTCCTCCTCCCGATGGGCTTGCCCATGACCGCGCCGATGGGACAGGCTGGAGGCCCTTATTGATCGTTCGCTCAATAGAAGGCGAAACCGAGATGGCGTCAAGCAGGCCGGCGGACAGTGACGGTCGCGTGCCGACCGGCCGGCGGCTGACGCCGGAGGCCCGCGAGCGCCAGATCGTCGAGGGCGCGGTCGCCTACTTCGCCGAGGTCGGCCTCGACGGGCACACCCGGGAGCTCGCCCGCCGGCTGGGCATCACGCAGCCGCTGCTGTTCCGCTACTTCCCGACCAAGGCGGCGCTGATCGAGCGCATCTACGAGGAGGTCTATCTCAGGCGCTGGGATCCCGGCTGGGAGGCGACGGTGCGCGACACCGCGCTCCCCGTCCTCGAGCGCTTCCGGCGCTTCGAGATCGACTACCAGCGCCGGATCGACGACTACGCGTGGCTGCGGATCTTCGTCTCGGCGGGCCTCAAGGGGTTCGATCTGCCGAGCCGCTACCTCGGCATGGTCCGCGCGCGCATCTTCGCGCCGCTGCTCGCCGGGATGCGCGCCGAGTCGAACCTGCCGGACCCTGAGGTGCAGCCGCTCGCCGCGGACGAGTTCGAGCTCCTGTTCGGCATCCACGGCGCGCTGGTCTACGTCGGCCTGCGCTCGCGGGTCTACGGCATGGACGGCACGGCGGACCGCGACGCGGTCCGGGCCGCCATGCTCGACGCCGCGCTTCCGGGGCTGCTCGCCACCCACCGCCGGGTGGTGTCGGCGGCGCGGTCGTCCGACGCGCTGTAGGGCCATCCCGGGATCCCCGGATCACGGGAGGCGCCGGTCCAGCCCGCCCGCGTCACCGAAGCGGGCCGCCGCGGCGATGACTTTCGCGGGAACTGCGTTAGCCTCGCGGGCCGGAGGAACGCCATGACCCAGGGAACGGAACCGGCGGCGCTGCCGCCCCACTTGGCACAGGAATACGCGGCGGCGCGGGACAACGGCTGCGTCGGCACCCGGCTGCTCTCGGAGGATGACCGCTCCCGGGTCTGGACCATCGTCCTGGCGCCCGGCGCGCGGATCGGCTTCCACACGCACGTGCTCGACTATTTCTGGACCGCGGTGACGGCGGGGCGGGCCCGCTCGCATTACGGCGACGGGCGGGTCGCGGAGGTCGATTACCGCGCGGGCGACATCCAGCACCTGTCGTTCGGGCCGGGCGAGTCGATGACCCACGACCTCGCCAATATCGGCGACACGGAGCTGATCTTCACCACCGTCGAGTTCCTGGACAGCGCGAACCCGCCCCTCGCGCTCCCGGCCGCCGTGCGCGCGGAGGCGACCCGCCGCGCGGCCTAAGCGCGGGGGACATCGGGCGGGACCGCCGTCCCGGCCATCACCGCCTCGGGGCTGCGGAACCGCTCCGCCGCCGCCCGCTCGGCCGCGCCGCGCTGCTGCGCCTGCAGGTACGCGCCGAGATCGCGTCCCCGCGCCACGACGGCCGCGCCGTAGGCGCGTCGGCGCGCCTCGAAGGCCGTGAGCGCGGCGTCCACGTCGGCGCCGGCCGCGTCCAGGGCGTCCGCGAGGGCGGCGGCGTCCTCCATGGCCTTGGTCGCGCCCATCCCGACATGCGGCCGGGCCACGAAGGCGGCGTCGCCGATCAGCGCGACGCCGCGCGCCGGGATCATGGTCGGCGTCTCGATGTCCAGGATCGCCTGCAGGAACGGCTGCTCGGCGCGCAGCATGACCTCGGCGAAGGGCGGCGCGAGGATCCGCGCCGCGTCGGCGCGCATCGACTCCAGCACCGCGGCCTTGATGCGGCCCGGCGGGATGGAGAGGGCGTGGCGGACGCCGCCGGTATCGGTCAGCAGCGCGGCGAGCGCGGCCTCCTCGGTCGGCCTGTACCAGACCGCGTTGAAGCACAGCCCGGCGGCCTCGTCCGCGCGCCCGGGCACGGGATAGCCGAGGATCTGCTCGCCCGGAGGCAGGCAGAACGCGAAATGGCCGCCGATCGCCTCCCGGGTCGCCGGCGCGAGGGCTGCCGCGTCGACGACGGCGCGCCACGCCACGTAGCCGGCGTAGCGCGGCGCGACACCGCTCAGGAACCGGGACCGCACCGTCGAGAACTGCCCGTCGGCGCCGACGAGGAGATCCGCGGAGATCCGGCGACCGTCCTCGAAGAAGGCGACGACGCGCGCGCCGTCGGGCTCGACCGCGGCGAGCGCCGCGCCGTAGCGGACGCTGTCCGGGGGCGCGGCGTCCAGGAGCAGGCCGTAGAGCCGTCCCCAACTCGCCAGCACCTGCGGCAGGCTCCGTTCCGCGATCACGGTCCCGTCCCGGTCGAGGACCCGGCGGCCCTCGACGGTGACGCCGAGATCGCCCGCCCCGGCCGGAGCACCGCAGCGCGCCAGCACCGCCCGGAGGCCGGGATGCGTGACGATCCCCGCCCCGCGGCCCGTGAGCGCGGCCGCCGACCGCTCGAACACCGTGACGGCGTGGCCGCTCCGCGCGAGCAGGCACGCCGTGGTCAGTCCGGCGATCGAGCCGCCGATGACGGCCACGTCCAGTCGCTTCATGCAGCCCTCGAACCGGGACGGCGGTCCCGACCGCGCCCAGCATGGACGCGCCCGACCGGCCGGCCAAGATCGAAATCGCCGCGGGGCGCCGCGCTAGACCGGCCGCACCAGCCGGTCGAGCCGCATCCGGGTGATCGCGCCGATCTCCTCCAGGGCCGTCGCCTCCTCGTCCGCGACCGCGCGCGCGAGGCGCTCCTCGAACAGCGCGCGGATCTCGCGCAGGTCCCGGCCGCGCACGGCGACGATGAACGGGAAGCCGAACCGGTGCCGGTAGGCGGCGTTCAGCCGGTCGAAGGCCGCGGCGTCCGCCTCCGTCAGCCGGTCGAGGCCGGCGCTGCCCTGCTCCTGCGCGGAATCGGCGGTCATCGCCCGGGCCCGGGCTTCCGGGCCGGCGAGTTCGGGATGGCCGTTGAGGAAGGCCAGGCGCACGTCCGGCGGCGCCGCGCGCACGGCCGCCATCATCGCCCCGTGGAGAGCGTCGAGGTCGGCGAAGGGCGCCGCGCCGTGGGCGGCTCGGGCGACCCAGGGCGCGTGCTCGAAGACGCCGCCGAGATACGCGACGAAGGCGTCGCGCTCGAGGGCGTTGAGGCGGTCGAGGTCGATCATGCCGCTCAGCTTCCGCGATAGGTGGTGAAGCTCGACGGGGCGCACAGCATCGGCACGTGGTAATGCTGCTTGGCGTCGAAGACGGTGAACCGCACGACCGGGTTGTCGATGAAGATGTCGGCCTCCGCCGTGCCGGCCCGGCCCTGGAAATACGGGTCGACGAAGAATTCCAGCTGATACTGGCCGGTCTCGGCCTTGTCGGCCGGGAGGATCGGCGCGTCGGTCCGGCCGTCGGCGTTGGTGACGACGCTCTTCACGAGCCGCCACTGGCCGTTCTCGAGGACGGAGAAGTCGATCCGGACCCCCGCGACGGGGCGGCCGCGATCGGTGTCGAGGACGTGTGTGGTGATGCCCGCCATGCCGGGTCTCCTTGTCGCGTCGGGGATCGGACGGGTCAGCTGCCGCGGTAGTAGGAATAGCCCCAGGGCGTGAACAGCACCGGCAGGTGGTGGCGCTGGCTCGCGTCGCGGATCCGGAACCGGATCGGCACGAGGCCGAGGAAGTTCGGGGTCGGGAGCTTCACGCCCAGGTTCGCGAAATACGCCTCGAGGTGCAGCACCAGCTCGTAGCGGCCCGCCTTGAAGGCCTCGTCGACCAGGAGCGGCTCGGCGGTCCGGCCGTTCGGCGCGGTGGTGACCGTCCGGATCGGCCGGTAGCCGGTGCCGTCGTGCATCGCGAGGTCGCAGACCATCCCGGCACCGGGCGTGCCGTGGAAATTGTCGATGGCGTGCAGGGTCAGCCGCGGCGAGAGGCCGGCCTGCGACACGGGCGCGGTGTTCAGCGTGCCGGGCTTGGTCGGGGAACCGGCCGGAGCATTGGCCGGAGCCGCCGCCGGAGCGGGCATGCCCTGCGCCAGCGCCGGGCCCGCGGAGACCGCGGCGGCGGCGCCGAGCCCCGTCGCGACGAGGCCGCGCCGCGTCAGAGCGTGTCGTTCGGGTCCGTGTTCCAAGAAAGCCTCCCTCTCGTGCAGCGGTTCACGCCGGCTCGTGCGCCGCGCGGGCCCGGGCGCGCCGACCCATCTCCGGCGTCGCCGGCGGGACGAAGGCCAGGATCAGGACGAGCGCCGCGGCCTCGACGGCGGCGACCAGCCAGAGGCCGGTCGCGACCGAGCCGGTCTGCTCGCGCAGGTAACCCATCGCCGCCGGCGCTCCGAAGCCCGCGAGGTTGGCCACCGAGTTGATGAGCGCGATGCCGGCCGCGGCCGCCGACCCGGCCAGGAAGCGGCCGGGGATCTGCCAGAAGACCGGGATCGCGCTCATCGTGCCGACGATCGCCACCCCGAGCATGAGCAGCGCGAGGACCGGCGCGCCCGCGATGAAGACGCCGGTGAGCGCGATGGCCAGTGCCCCGATGAAGGCCGGGACCCCGCAATGCAGCCGCGCCTCGCCGGTCCGGTCCGAGTGGCGGCCGTTCAGGATCATCCCGGCGCCGCCGCAGAGATAGGCCGCCGACATGATCCAGCCGACCGTCAGCGGGTCGGTGAAGCCGGCGTCGCGCACCACGCTCGGGCCGAAGAAGGTCAGGGCCGAGTTCGCCGTGACGATGCAGAAGAAGATCGCGATGCACTGCCAGACGCGCGCGTCCTTCAGCGAGGCGAGGATGCGGTGCTCGCGGTGGCCGAGGGCCGCGGCGTCGCGCGCGAGGTCGGCCTCGACCAGCGCCTTCTGCTCCGCCGTCAGCCAGCCGGCCTTGGCGGGCCGGTCCGTGAGGTAGAACAGCGTGACGATCCCGGCCAGGATCGACGGGATGCCCTCGAGCAGGAACACCCACTGCCAGCCGGACCAGCCGTTGACGCCGTGCATCCCCGACATGATCGCGCCCGCGAGCGGCCCCCCGATGACGCCGGCCAGCGCCGAGGCGGACATGAACAGCCCGAACACCTTCGCCCGGCGCTCGCTCGGATACCAGTAGGTCAGGTACAGGATGACGCCGGGATAGAAGCCGGCCTCGAAGACGCCGAGCAGGAAGCGCAGGACGTAGAAGAACGCCGGCGTGGTGACGAACATCATCGCCACGCAGCAGAGCCCCCACAGCAGGGTGATCCGCGCGATCGTCTTGCGGGCGCCGATATGCTCCAGCAGCAGGTTGCTCGGCACCTCGCACAGGAAGTAGCCGATGAAGAAGATCCCTGCGCCGATGCCGTAGACGGTCTCGCTGAACCGGAGCTCGGCCAGCATCTGCAGCTTGGCGAAGCCGATGTTGACCCGGTCGATCCAGGACAGGATCCACAGGACCATCAGGAATGGCAGCAGCCGCCACGTGATCCGGCGGTAGGCGTCGTCCAGGCGCGCGGGCGCCGCGAGGGCCGGCATGTCGGTCGCGTGGTGCGCCTGGATCGTCATGGCTGGCCCCACAAGGTTGCCCCATCCGGAACGGGGCGTTGGAATTCCGAGCGATGCAGGACGGCTGCCAGTCTCGCGCCGGCGGCCGCCCGCCCCGTCTCAGCCGATGGCTTCGCGCGGCGCGAGCAGCGTCGCGAGGGCGTGGCCGAGGCCGACATTGTCCGCGGCGACGGCGGGCGGGCGCCGGTAGGGCGCGGCCGCGGCGGCGACGACCGCCTTCACCCCCGACGTGACCGAGCACAGGACCGGGACCGGCACGTGCGGCTGCAGGCGGGCCGCGAGGCCGACCAGGGCGGCGCCGCCGAGGATCACCGCCTCGGCGCGATCCTCCTCGGCGCAGGCCCGGCAGGCGGCCGCGAGGTCGGACAGCGCCGCCTCCGGGTCCTTGGCGATCTCGCCGCCGGTGCGCGCGATCGTCCGGATGCCCGCGAGGCCATCACCGACGCCGAGGCTCGCGACGCACTCGCGGAGCATGGGCTTCCACAGGGCCCCGCCGGTCACGATGGCGTAGCGCCCGGCGACCCGCTGGGCCTCGCGGCACGACGCTTCGAGCATCCCCACCACCGGGACCGGTGAGACCTCGCGCAGGGCCAGCAGCCCGGGATCGCCGAAGCAGGCGAGGAAGACCGCGTCGCAGTCCCGGCCGTGCTCCGCGAAGGCGTCGAGGGCGGCGTGGCCGGCGATGGCCAGGGCCGCCCGGCTGGCGATGTAGGCGGCGCCGAACCGCGCCGTGGCCGGGACGAAGGTCGCAGTCGCGCCCGCCATCGTCCCGACCTGCCCGGCCAGGAGGTCGGTCACAGACGTGCTGGTGTTCGGATTGAGCAGCAGGATCCGCATGGCGCCCTCGGGTAGCGGGAGCCGGCCGGATGGCCGGGCAGAGGCCCGCACGCAGCCGGCCGGGGATGGGGAGGTCGGGGTGCCCGGCGGCGCGGGTCAGGCCGCGCCGCCGGGCCGTTCGTGTCTCCGATCCGGACCGGGGCGGGTCCAGGTCCGGACCGGGGCGGGTCCAGGTCCGGACGGCCTCAGGCAGGACGGGCCGCGCCCGCGGGGCGGCGCATGAGGGCGGTGTAGATCGCGAAGCCCAGGGCGCACCCGATGAACCACGTGAAGTTCGCCACGCCCTCCAGGCCCGGCAGGATCACGCAGAGCACGGGGATGAGGGCCGAGGGGATCATGGCGGTCACCGCGGCGCGGTTGTATCCGCCACTGTACCAGTACGTCCCGGCGGGGCTCATCGTGTAGAGGTCGTCGAGGACCACCTTCTGCTTCTTCACGAAGTAGAAGTCGGCGATCAGGATCCCGAACAGCGGGCCGATGAACGCGCCGAGGACGTCGAGCGTGTAGTGGATCACAGCGGGATTGTTGTAGAGGTTCCAGGGCGTGATGAAGATCGAGCCGACGGCCGCGATCATCCCGCCCATGCGCCACGAGATCCGCCGCGGCGACACGTTCGAGAAGTCGAACGCGGGCGAGACGAAGTTCGCGACGATGTTGATCCCGATGGTCGCGGTCATGAAGGTGAAGGCGCCGAGCACGACCGCGAAGGTGCTGTCGATGCGGCTCACCGTCTCCACCGGGTCAGTGATCAGGTGGCCGAAGACCGGAACCGTCGCCGAGGCGGTGACGACCGTCAGGAGCGAGAACCCGAGGAAGTTCACCGGGAGACCCCAGAAGTTACCCTTCCTCACCGCCTCGAAGCTCGCGCCGTAGCGCGAGAAGTCGCCGAAGTTCAGCATCGGCCCGGAGAAGTAGGAGACCACGAGGGCGACGGCGTTGATCATCACCGGCAGGGCGTCCCAGCCGGTATACTTCACGGTGCCCAGGGTCAGACCGATCTCGCCGATCCCGGCCTTGGCGACGAGGTACGCGGCGAGCGCGATCATCACCACGTAGACCGCCGGCCCCGCCCAGTCGATGAACACGCGGATCGCCTCCATGCCGCGCCAGAAGACCAGCGCCTGCAGGACCCAGAGCGTCATGAAGGCGGCCCAGCCCAGACCGGACAGGCCGGCGAAGCCGTACTGCTTGACGTCGGCGTAGACGGCGAGTTCGGGGTAGAAGCGGAGCGCCACCACCGTCAGCGCCGCCGAGGCGAGGTAGGTCTGGATGCCGTACCACGCGACCGCGATCAGCCCGCGGATGATCGCCGGGATGTTGGCGCCCTTGACCCCGAAGGAGGCGCGGCAGATCACCGGATAGGGCGTGCCGGTCTGCTGGCTCGGCTTGGCGACGAGGTTGCAGAAGATCTGGACGATCACGATGCCGACGAGCAGGGCGATCAGCACCTGCCAGCTCACGAGGCCCAGCGAGAACAGGGAGCCGGCGGTCACGTATCCGCCGACACTGTGGACGTCAGACATCCAGAAGGCGAAGATGTTGTAGGTGCCCCAGGTCTGCTTGCGCAGCGGGGCCAGATCCTTGTTCACGAGATCCGGATCGTAGCTCGGCTTGATGACGACGGCTTCCCGTTCGTCCGACACGGCCGTGCTGATGCCGGCGGCCTCAACCTGTGCGTACATGGCGTTTCTCCCTGACTGGCGCAGCCCTGTTGCCGGGCTTTTTCCGTGACGCTGACGACCCGCCGGGGCCGCCATGCAAAACCTGGAACTCTCCGTCTCCTGACTTCTGAAAACACGACCTGAATACAGATCACGACCGAGTTCGGACCTCCAAGTCCCGGTCGCGACGTCGTCTTGTCTATCCCGCGACGACCGCCGCGAGGCGGGTCCGGAGGCCGCCCGTGTCGGCCGGGGCGCCCGCGGCCTCCGCGAGGAGCCGGGCCAGGCCGGACGGGTCGTCCGCCTCCGCGGGGAGTCCGGCCGCGTGGACCCGCTCCGCCATCGCCACGCCCGCCGCGGGCGACGCGTCGGCCAGCCCGGCGCAGACCGGGCCGAAGACCGCGCCGAACAGGGCGCGGCCCATGCAGGTCGGCCGGTAGCCGCCGCGCGGCGGGTGGGCCGCGATCCAGTGACGGGCGATGTCCAGCCGCGTGGTCACCCAGGCGTCGGGGTGATCGCCCACGTAGTCGAGGAGCCGCTCCAGCGCGGCCATCCGCCCCGGACGCCCGACCAGGCGGCAGTGCAGCCCCACCGACATGATGCCGCCCCGTCCCGCCTCGCCCTCGCGGTACAGGACGTCGAACGTGTCCTTGAGGTAGCCGAAGAACTGGTCGCCGTTGTTGAAGCCCTGGGCGGTGGCGAACCGCATGTCGTTGGCGTCGAGGGTGTAGGGGACGACGAGCTGCTGACGCCCCCCGATCCGCAGCCAGTAGGGCAGGTCGTCGGCGTAGGAATCGGCGAGGTACAGGAACCCGCCCTCGGCGGCGCCGATGGCGAGCGTGTTCGCGGAGGTGCGTCCCTGGTACAGGCCGAGGGGCCTGCTGCCCGTCAGCGATGCCTGCAGCGCGACGGCGGCATCGATATCGGCGCGCTCGGCCTCCGGGCTGTGGTCGCGGTAGTCGATCCAGCGCAGGCCGTGGCTGGCGATCTCCCAGCCGGACTCGACCATCGCGGCGACGGCCTCGGGGTTGCGCTGCATCGCCGAGGCGACGCCGAAGACCGTGACCGGGAGGTTGCGGCGCGTGAACGCGCGCCAGAGGCGCCAGAAGCCGGCGCGGGCGCCGTACTCGTAGATCGACTCCATGTTGGCGTGGCGCTTCCCCGGCCAGGGCAGGGCCCCGACGATCTCGGAGAGGAAGGCCTCGGACGCCGCGTCACCGTGGAGGATGCAGTTCTCGCCGCCCTCCTCGTAGTTGATGACGCACTGGACGGCGACGCGCTTGCCCCCGGGCCAGGCCGGGTCCGGTCGATGCCGGCCGTATCCGACCATGTCGCGGGGATAGTCCTGGTCGAGGTCGAACATGGCGTGATCCCTCGTTCCGATGCGAGATAGACGCACGCCCGACCGTTGGTCCAATATCTTGTTCGGCTTGATTGATAGGTTGCACGTTTAGATGGTGCGATCATTGATCTGAGTGTCGGAGCGTCGTCGGGCGGACCGCCACCGGCCTGTCGTCGATCCGGCGCAGCCTGCCCGTGCCGGGTCGACGATCACACCCGCCGCCGCGTCGGCGGGCCGACGGTCGGGCATCCCGAGCGGGCACCGCGGACCCTAACGGGTGCGGCTGGCGGGGATCGGGCCGGCGGCGAGCATGCCCATCAGGGCGTCGAACGCCAGCGGCTTCTCGACCAGGGGTATGCCGGCGGCGCGGGCGCGGCTCCGGATGCCCGGATCGGGGTGGCCGGTGATCAGGATCACGGGCACGCCGGCAGCGAGGTCGCGCAGCCGGCCCGACACCGCGAGCCCGTCCATCCCCGGCATGACGTGGTCCAGCAGGACGAAGGTCGGGTGCGGGCCGGGGAAGGCGGCCAGCAGAGCGCGTCCGTCGGCGAAGGTCTCCACCCGGTGGCCCGCGCTCTCCAGTAGGAAGCGGGTCGAGTGCAGGATGGTCGGGTCATCGTCCACAACGTAGATGAGGCTCGACGCGGCGGGCAGCGTGGCGTTCGCCGGGAACGTGGCGTCCAGTGAGGTCATGGTGCCGAGCTTAGGGGCGGTCCGCGGCGGCCGACCTTGACCTGCCTCAAGACCGGGGCCGCGTCCGTGCTGCCGCCATTCTGAGACCGGCGACGTTCCTAACCGGTCGATCCCGCCCTGCGCGTGCCGCTCGCTGTGCGGCGATCCGACACGTCGGGCGGTGACGCTCCGGTCCGCACCGGAGGCCGTTTCCGATTGATTCAGCTCCGTCTCATCATCTTAAAGTTGAACAACCGTCTCCGCGCCCACGATATCGCGATCCGGAGACCGAATGACAGACCCCGCGACAGAAACCTCTTTGGAATAAATCTTAATCAGTTTGCGTATATTTTACGCAACCCGATCATGACTGCTCAGCCTGGCTGACGCGTTCGCAGCCCTGGGTTCCGTCGCCTGGACATCCGCCTCATGAAAATGACCATCAAACTGCGACTCGTCTCGCTGCTCGGCGGACTCGGCTTGGTGCTGCTCGCCACGGCGGCGCTCGGAAATCTCTCGCTCCACTGGAGCCATCAGAGCCTGAAGACCGTCTTCGACGATCGCGTCGTCTGTCTCCGGCAGTTCAGCATCATCCGCGACGCCTATGACGACCTGCTCGACGCCTCGCGCCAGCTGCGCGGCAAGCAGATCGCGCCGGCAGAGGCCAAGGACAAGATCGAGCGCGATCTGTCGAAGCTCCACAAGGAGTGGTCGGCCTATCTGGCGACCTACCTGACTCCGGAAGAGGACGTCCTCGCCAAGGAGCTGCAGGTGCGCGTCGATCGGAACGACGCGATCGCGGCCGAGATCCTCAAGCGCGTCGCCGCCGGCGCGGCCTCGGATTTCGAGGCCACCCACACGGACCTGCTGAAGAGCATGCAGGCCACCAACGCCACGCTGAGCAAGCTGACCGCGTTGCAGGTCCGGGAAGCCGAGGCGGAGTTCCGGCGCTCGGAGACGATTGCCGGCTGGTCGCGCCTCGCGCTCCTGGCCGCGCTCGCGCTCGCCGCGCTCAGCATCGCCTACGGCGTGTACGTGATCGTCGTACAGATCACGCGCCCGCTGGGCAGCCTCGTGGGCGTCCTGCAGCGGATGGCCAAGGGCGCGGTCGACGCCGAGATCCGCGAGGCCACCCGCGGCGACGAGATCGGTGCCGTCGGCCAGGCCGTCGAGGGCATCAAGACCATGGTCGCCCGCAAGGCCGCCGAGGAGGCCGAGGTGAAACGCCGCGCCGACGCGGCCGCGGCTGCCGAGCGCAAGCGTACCATGATCGAGCTCGCCGACGGCTTCGAGCGCGCCGTCGGCGGCATCGTCGGCCTGGTCTCGTCCTCGGCCACCGAGCTCCAGGCCACCGCCCAGCAGATGACCGCCACCGCCCAGGAGACCGCATCCCAGTCGACCACCGTGGCCGCCGCCGCCGAGGAGGCCTCGACCAACGTCAACACGGTGGCGGCCGCGGCCGAGGAACTCGGCTCCTCCGTGCAGGAGATCGGCCGGCAGGTGACCGGCTCGGCCCACCTCGCCCAGGCCGCGGTCGGCGAGGCCGACCAGACCGCCCACCTCGTCCAGGCGCTCAGCCAGAACGCCGCGCGGATCGGCGACATGGTCGGGATGATCTCCGGCATCGCCGGCCAGACCAACCTGCTGGCGCTCAACGCCACGATCGAGGCGGCCCGCGCCGGCGCGGCCGGGCGGGGCTTCGCGGTGGTGGCCTCCGAGGTGAAGGCGCTCGCCGAGCAGACCGCCAAGGCGACCGAGGAGATCGCGCGCCAGATCGGCGAGGTCCAGGGTGTGACCGCGCAGGCGGTGACGGCGATCGGCGGGATCACGGGCCGCATCCGGGAGATCGACAGCGTGGCGACCTCGATCGCGGCGGCCGTCGAGGAGCAGGGCGCGGCGACCCAGGAGATCGTGCGCAACGTGGCGCAGGCCTCGGCGGGGACGAATGCGGTGACGGGCAACATCGCCGGCGTGGCGGAGGCGTCGGAGGAGACGGGGGCTGCGGCCTCGCAGGTCCTGTCGGCCGCCTCGGAGCTGTCGCGGCAATCCGAGCATCTCGGCGCCGAGGTCGCCCGCTTCCTCGCCACCGTGCGCGCCGCCTGAGGGTGGCCACGGCCGAGATCCGCGTCCGCCCGGTCTGACGGGAGCACGCGGATCTCGCCGACGCGCGCGTCCCGTCGGCGACGACAATCAAGAGACTCGAGTCTGCCACCCACAGCGCGCAGCAAATCCGCGGCCGCGCCAAGCTTGCCGGATCCCGACACGCGGGCAAGGCCGCGATCGACTTGAGCCAGATCAATGACCGGCCGCACGGATACCGGATGCTCGGGCCGTGAAAGATGACAGGTCGTCTGTCGCTCAGGGCTCGGGTGCCCGGACATCGGGCCGCCGATGCCGTCAGCCCGCGCGGGGAATCCGGTGAGAACGATCGAGAACCGAACGGCGGATATGGTCCCGAACGCGCTCAACATGCTCCTGGGCGTCGCGCTCCTCCTCGCACCTTGGTACTTGGATCTGGGCTACGAGACGGCCGCCGCGCGCAACGCCTTCGTGACCGGGGGCGCCATCACCGTGGTCGCACTCCTGGCCCTCGGCGTGACCTGCGCCTGGGAGGAATACCTCAACGTCGCCCTCGGGTTCTGGGCGGCCATGGCGCCCTGGGTTCTCGGCTTCGCCGACGCGACGGCACCCGTGTGGGTGCACGGCGTGACCGGGCTCGCCGTGGCCGCCCTGGCCGCGTACGCGCTGTGGCGGCTCTTCGTGTCGCCTCAGGCGCGCTCCGTCTGAGGCGCGCCCGTCGCCGCCGCGGCCGCGGGCATTCGGCCGGCACCCGCGACTACGGGATTGCCCTTAAGGGGCGCGCCTTAAGGCTCCGACCGGAATTTCTCCGCCTCCCGCCCGCTGCCAATCTCGTCCCGACCGACGCAGGCGAGGAGCGCAGCGATGAGCACCGAGTTCACGGCACGGACAGCACCGGAGGGGCCCGCAGCCCGTCCCGCTCCCGTCCCGGAGATCGAGGGGAGCACCCTGTTCGCGGGATGCCCCGACGTCGTCGGGACACCGTTCTCCTACGCCCGCGAGGAGGAGATCTACGGAGAGGGCGAGGAGGCCGAGTTCGTCTACAAGGTCCTCAGCGGCGCGGTGCGCACTCACAGGGTCCTGAGCGACGGGCGCCGCCAGATCACGGGCTTCCACCTGCCCGGCGACCTGTTCGGGCTCGGGCAGGGCGAGACCAATCGCCAGACCGCCGAGGCCCTCACCAGCACCAAGGTGCTGATCTTCAAGCGGCGACAGGTCGAGCGCGCCGCGACCGGGCGGGCCGAGGTCGCCTGCCGACTCTGGAGCATGGCCACGAGCGACCTGCGACACGCCCAGGACCTGGCGCTCCTGCTCGGACGGCGCTCGGCCCAGGAGCGGGTCGCCGCCTTCCTGCTGGAGGTCGATGACCGCCTCGGTGCGGCCGGCACCTTCGCGCTGCCGATGACCCGCCGCGACATCGCCGACTACCTCGGCCTGACCATCGAGACCGTATCGCGCACCCTCTCGCAGCTGGAGGAGGACGGGGTGTTGCGACGCGACGGCGGCCGACAGGTGTGCCTGCATCGGACCCGGCTGCGCCGGCTCGTCGAGGATTGAGACAGGTGCCGCCGGGGACGCCACCGGGAATGCCGCTGCGGGCTACCGCGTGGTTTCGCGTTGGCTTTCGGGGTGGCGCCTGCGCGCAGGACGCTGCCTCGGAGACGGTCGCGGACGGCGCCGGCGAGCGGGTGCGGGGACGAAGGGCGTCACCGCCTCTGGAAGCGCGCGATCAAGCCCGGGGCCTCCTCGCGGATCAGCCCGAGAAAATTGTCGATCACCGGGTTCCGGCGCTGATGATGCAGCGCGTAGACGTCCGCCGACAGGAACGGCGGCTTGATCGGCAGGACGACGACGTCCGGATGCCTCGGTCGGCCGACGAATTCTGGGATGATGGCGAGACCGAAGCCCGCCGCGACCAGGTTGATCAGCGACGAGGCCTCGCGGACCTGCTGCGAGATGCTCGGCGTGAACCCGCGCGCGATGCAGGCTTGGTAGATATCCGCCGCGAAGCGCGAGCTCTCGAGGCCGAGCGAGATCAGCGGCTCGCTGCGGAAGACATCGATCGCGACACTGCGACCGGCGGCGAGGGTGTGCTCGCGCGGCACGGCCACGCAGAGCCGCTCCGGCCACGCCAGGTGGGCGACGAGATCCGGATCCTCGGGGGGGCTGCGGAGGAAGCTGAGATCCGTCCGGTTCGCCTTGAGGGCCGCGATCTGGTCGGCCGGCGCCATCTCGTGGATGCGCACGTCCACCGCCCGGAAGCGCTGCTCGAAGGCCCGGATCAGGCAACCGGCCGGCCCCGCGAGGACGGAACTCGTCATGCCGATGTTGAGGATGCCGGCCGTTCCGGTGCCGATCGTCCGCGCCCGGTCGACGGCATCGGCGACCTGCGCGAGGACCGCCCGCGCGTTCCCAAGGAAATCCTCGCCCGCCGCGGTCAGGACGACGCGCCGGCTCGAGCGCTCGAACAGGTTGACGCCGATCTCCACCTCGAGATCGCGGATCTGCTGGCTCAGCGGCGGCTGCGACACGCCCAGGCTTTGGGCGGCGGCGGTGAAACTGAGATGCTCCGCCACCGCGGCGAAGTAGCGAAGATGCCGGAGTTCCATGGGCCGACCCATAGGAATTTCGAATGGATAGAAGCACGGAAGGTCTTTTGCGTCTAGACTCGCGGGGTGGACGTCCTCGACGGCCGGGATCTCGCCGGCCCGTCAGGACCGTCGACAGGGGCGTGTCGCCGAGGCGGGGCGCGGCAGGCGTCCGTCCCGCACCGCGCTCAGGTCCCGCCCGGGTGGATCCCGACGCGCTCCGCGGCGAAACGCTCGCGGAGCCAGGTCGCGGCGGGGCCGCAGGGCCGCTGCTTGTGCCAGACCAGTTCCAGGGCGATCGGCCAGTCGCCCTCATCGAACTGGAGGTCGGGCGTCACGAGGTACGGCGCCGTGAGGGACGCGGCGATGACGTGGTCGGTGACGAAGGCCCAGCCGATCCCGTGCTTCACCATCTCCAGGATGACCCAGTGGCTCTCCACCCACCACACCTCGGCGGCGACCCGCAGACGGCGCTTCTCCGCCCCGTCGCCGCGGGCGGCCACGAGGATCTGGCGGTGGCGCTTCAGCTCCTCCCACGCCACCCGCTCCTTCGCGAGCGGGTGATCGCGGCCGCAGACCAGCTTGAGCGGCACCCAGCCGATGGTCCGGAACCCGAGCTCCGTCGGGAGCTCCTCCTGGCGCCACATCACGCCCAGGTCGGCGGCGCCCGACCGGACCATGCGGCTGACATCCTCCATCAGCGGGAAGAGCAGCTCGAGCTCCACGAAGGGGAAGCGCTGGGCGAAGCTGGCGAAGAGGGCGCCGAGGGCGTGCTCGGGGTAGAGCTCGTCGATGGCGACCACCAGCCGGTTCTCGACGCCCTGCTCCAGGCTGCTCGCCACACCGATCAGGTGCTCCCGCCGGTCGAGCACCACGCGCGCCTCCAGCAGCAGCCGCTCGCCCGCCGGGGTCAGCACCGGGTTCCGGCCCGCGCGGCTGAACAGCGCCAGCCCCAGATCCGTCTCGAGGTTAGCCACCTGCGTGCTGACGGCCGACTGCGCCTTCCGCAGCACCCGCGCCGCGCCCGAGAACGACCCGGCCTCGGCCGCCGCCACGAAAGCCTGGAGCTGGTCGAGCGAGACCGCCATCTATCTGATTACCCGATACTTCCTAACTTGTGGATCGCCTTATCGCAGATAGAGAGCGGCCGACCAATCCGCCTCTCGAGAGCGAGACCATGCGCACCACCCGCGACCGCATTCGCCACGCCATCCTGTTCGAGGTGATCGGGCTGCTCCTCATCGTCCCGCTCGGGACCGCGGCCTTCGGCCTGCACGCCGCCGACATGGGCGTGATCGGAATCGGCAGCGCCCTCGTCGCGACGAGCTGGAACTACGTCTACAATCTCGGCTTCGACCGGACGATGCAGCGGCTCGCCGGGCACACGCGCAAGAGCCTCGTCCTGCGGGTCGCCCACGCGGTGCTGTTCGAGGCGGGGCTGCTCCTGATCCTGCTGCCGCCGATCGCGTGGTATCTCGGCATCGGCCTCGTGGAGGCCTTCTTCATGGATCTGGCGATCGCGGCCTTCTACGTGGCCTACGCCTTCGTGTTCAATCTCGCCTACGATCGAACCTTCCCGCTCCCGAGCTGGACCGAGGCTGCCGCCGAGCCGTCCCGCTGACGCTCGCGCCAGCCGCGCGGCGAGACCGCGACGGCGGCGCGGCGGGCGTTCGAGGGTCCGCGGCGCCGCGTGAGGCGCCGGCTATCCCTCCGCGCGGACGAGATCCGTCGTCTCCGGTCCGCGCCGAACCTCCGCGCCCAAGGGACCGACGGGTGGCCGGCCCGGCGGGATCAGCGCGGCGAGCGCCTTCTGGAGAAGGTCGGGCCGGACCGGCTTGTGAATCAGAGGGACCCCGCTGTCCAAGGCCTCCCGCATGCGGACGGGCGCGGTGTCGCCGGTGATGAGGATCGCCGGGATCGGCCGTCCCCAATGCTGCCGCAGCGTCGCGATGGCTTCGGCGCCGGTCTGGCCCCTGCGCAGTCGGTAGTCGCAGATCAGTGCGTCCGGCGGCGGCCCCTGCGGCGGCCGTTCGGTGACGTCGGTCGGATCCTCGAAGGCCCAGCACAGGCAACCCCAGCCGGAGAGGAGCGCCACCATCGCGTCGCGGACGATGGCATCGTCGTCGACGATCAGGATGCGGGCGCCGACCAGGCCACCGCTCTCCGCGATGGCGGCCGCGGGCGCGTCGTCGAGCCTGGCGTCCCGCCCAGCATCGAGCGTCCGGGGGACGAGGATGCGGAAGACGCTGCCGCTCCCCACCTTCGACGAGAGGGAGAGCGGGTGATCGAGCGAGGCGGCGATCCCGCGCGCGATCGCGAGTCCCAGCCCCAGACCCTTGTGACGATCGCGCTCCGGATTCCCGAGCTGGTAGAACTCCCGGAAGATGTCCTCGCGCTTGTCGACCGGGATGCCGATCCCGGTGTCGTAGACTTCGATCGACACGCCCGCGCGCCGGCGCCGGCAGCCGATGAGGACGCCGCCGCGCTCGGTGTACCGGATGGCGTTGAGGACGAGATTGCGCAGGACCAGCTCCAGCAGGGCCGGGTCCGAGACGATCGCCAGGTCCGTCTGGGGCGTCCGATAGATCAGGCGCTTGGCGTCGGCCAGCGGCGCCAGCTCGTTCTCGATCTTGTCGAGGAGCGGCTGGAGCTCGAAGGCGCGGGGCCGCGGCGTGATGACTCCGGCCTCCAGGCGCGAGAAGTCCAGAAGCGTGTTGAGCATGTCGGTCGACGCGACGTTCGCGGTCTGGGCGTTCTGCAGGATCCGCCGCTGCGGCGCGGCGAGATCCGTCTGGCTCAGCGCCTGGAGGAAGAGGCCCTGGGCGTGGACCGGCTGGCGCAGGTCGTGGCTGGCCGCCGCGAGGAACTGCGACTTCGCGGTGTTGGCGTGCTCGGCGTCGCGGCGGGCCCGGTGCGCCGCGGCGGTCTCCGCGCGCAGCTGCTCCACGAGGGCCGCGTTCTCGAAGCGGAGCTCGATCGATTCCCGCACGCGGCGGCTGGCGAGCACGACCTGACCGTACTGCCCGACCACGAACAGGATCGAGCAGATTGCCAGGGCCCGGTAGGGCGCGCCGCCGAGCGACCAGAGGGTTCCCGCGGCCAGGACGGCGACGGGCACGACGAGGGCGAGGTAGAGGTGCCGCCGCGGCGCCAGGAGCGAGACGCCGTTGCTGCAGGTCGCGCCCAGCAGCGACATGGTCAGGATGCTCACCGCCGGGACCTGGAGCGGCAGCGCGATCCAGATCAGCGATCCCAGGATCGCGCCCTCGACGATCTTGCTCAGGAAGATGACCCGCTCGACCCGGCGGGCGCGGTCGGGCTCGCCGATCGCGGCGCGGACCCGACGCGCGTAGGCGGCCGCCCCGAACCGCTCGACGAGGAACGCGCCGTACCAGCTCAGCAGGACGGCGTGGGGCACCAGCGTCCACAGCACGGCCAGCATGAGCGTCGAGACGAGGAAACCGACGGCGACCGACTGCGTGACGCCGTCCAGGACGAGGCGCAACTGCTCGGCCGCGATCCGCTCCTCCTGCGACGGGCTCATCGGATCAGGCCGAACTGCTGCGCCTTGAACACCGCCTCGGCGCGCCGGGTCACCCCCAGGACCGACAGCAGACCCTGCACGTGGCCGCGGACCGTGTGTTCCGACAGACCGAGATTGCGTCCGATCATCTTGTTGGACAATCCGCGCCCGACGAGGGTCAGCACCTCGGCCTGCCGCGGCGTGAGCGTCGGGCAGAGGGCGCCCCCGACCTGCGGGACCGCGGACGACCGGGCGAGCATCTCGCGCAGGACCGTCATCATCCGCTCGGGGCGGTCGGTCTTGGACAGGAACGCGCAGGCGCCCTGCGCCAGAGCCGTGCTGACGGTATCGGGCAGATCCAGGCCGGACACGACGACGATCCGGGCGGCCGGCCAGCGTTGCTGGAGCAGGCCCATCCCCTCGAGCCCGCCGATGCCCGGCAACTGGATGTCGAGGAGGACGATCGTCGGGACGACGGCCACGATGGCGAGCGCCTCGTGCAGCGATGGGCTGTCGAGAACCGGGATCTCATCGAACGCCGTCGACAGCATCGAGACGATGCCGGACCGGAACAGCGCGTGGTCATCGATGATGAGGATTGCTTCCTGCGCCATGCGGATCCTGTCTAGAGCAACCGCACAGGCGCCGTCACGGGTCATGGACCAGTCCATGTGGACTGGTCCACGAAGCCATTCCGATCGGCTAAGCCACGGGTCGAGGAATTCGATCGCGCGCGCCCGGACATGCAGTTGGAGACCACGCGGACGGGATCGGATGCTGGGCGAGGGCGCCCGCCAGCCCGCGCGGCCCGCGCTTCACACCGCTGCCGTCGCGGCGACGGTCCGGTGATCGCGGGCGGTGACGTCCGTCGGACCGCGCGCGCGGCCCTCCCAAGTCGATTCGAGGGAATTCCATGGTTCATCGCCGTCAGAGACGAGGCATCGGCCGGACCGCGTCCGATCCGACGTTCGACGCGAAGGGTCCCCTGATCGTGCGGTGGATCGGTGCCGCGGCCCGCAAGCGCGGCCGGGCGGCCGACCGGGAAGCTCCGCCCGCTCCGACCCCGGACAACGTGACGAGGCTGTCCTGGGCCGACACCTTCGGACGGGCGATCAGCGCCGATCCTCAGCGGCCGGAGGGACCCGCGACCGTCCTCGCGATGCGTCCCCGCGCGAGCAGGCGCGCGTGCGGGCCGTTCGTCCGCACGAGACAGGCGGTGAGCGCCGCGATCCCGACCTCGCTGCCGTAGAGCGAGACGGATCGGCTGATCTCGGTCGCTCTACCGTCGGATCTCCGGGCCGGCCGGGAATCCGCGGCCGCCCGGCGGCGCGGTGTCCGGCGCGAGAAGGCCGGAGCCGGTCCTGAGCCAGAGCCCGTCCGGCGCCGCCTCGACCGCGGACAGGCGCAGGGCCCGGAACGACCAGCCCGGCGAGACGGCACCGTCCCGGAGGTCGAACGAGGCCTGGTGCCGGGGGCAGTGCAGCCGGCCCGCGACGCAGCGTCCGAGGGCGAGGTCGGCCCCCTCGTGCGGGCAGGCGCGCTCGGCGGCCACGATCCGCGCGCCGTCCCGGACGAGGAGCAGGCGGCGGCCGCCCGCGTTGACGGGGAGCAGGTCCCGGTCGCCGAGAAGGTCGACCGGGCCGAGGCGGATCCGCCCCGGCAGATCCCGCTCAGCCACCGAGATAGGCGTCCCGAACGTGGGGATCGGCGATGAGGTCCTGCCCGCGCCCCTCGAGGACGATGCGGCCGGTCTCGAGGAGGTAGGCGTAGTCGCAGAGTTCGAGGGCCGCGAAGGCGTTCTGCTCGACGAGGAGCACGGTCGTGCCGGCGTCGCGGATCGCGCCGATCACCGCGAACATCCGCTCGACGATGTTGGGGGCGAGCCCCAGGGAGGGCTCGTCGAACAGCACGAGCTTCGGGCGCCCCATCAGCGCGCGGCCGATCGCCAGCATCTGCTGCTCGCCGCCCGACAGCGTGCCGGCCGCCTGGTCGCGGCGCTCCGCGAGGCGCGGGAACTCCCCGTAGATGCGCGCCAGGTCCGCCGCGACCGCCGCCCGGTCGCGGCGCAGGTAGGCGCCCATGGCGAGGTTCTCGGCGACCGTCATCTGCGGGAAGACGCGCCGGCCCTCCGGGCAATGGGCGATGCCCGCCGCCAAAATCCGGCGGGGCTCCGCCCCCGCGATGTCCCGGCCGGCGAACCGGATCGCGCCGGAGCGCGGCGGGACGAGCCCGGAGATCGCCCGGAGCGTCGTGGACTTGCCGGCGCCGTTGGCGCCGACGAGGGCGACGAGTTGGCCCGCGCGCACGTCGATCGTGAGCCCCTTCAGAGCCGTGACGTGGCCGTAGCCGCAGACGAGGTCGCGGATCTCAAGCATGGACCGCCTCCTGCGCGGCAGCCGCGGCGGCCTGCCGGGCGGCGCTGCCCTGGCCGAGATAGGCCTCGATCACCGCCGGGTCGCTGCGGATCCGGTCCGGCGGCCCCTCGGCGATCAGGCGCCCGTAGTTGAGGACGACGATGCGGTCGGAGACCTCCATCACCATCGGCATGTCGTGCTCGACGAGCAGGATGGTGACGCCGCGCTCCCGGATCTGCCGGATCAGGCGCACGAAGACCCGCGTCTCGGAAGCGTTCATCCCCGAGACCGGCTCGTCGAGAAGCAGCATGGCGGGCTCGGTGGCGAGCGCCAGCGCCACGCCGACGAGGCGCTGCTCCCCGTAGGCGAGGGCGCCGGCCTTCTCCTGCGCCCGTCCGGCGAGCCCGACCCAGTCGAGGAGCGCCGCGGCCCGGGCGCGCAGCTGCCTCTCGCCGGCCCCCGCGCGGCCGAGGAGCGCGTCCAGAACGGGCGCGCGGCCCGCCGCGGCGCCCATCTGGTGCAGGCCGATCATCACGTTGTCGAACACCGTGTCGTCCGGGAAGACGCTGGTGCGCTGGAAGGTGCGGGCGAGGCCGAGCCGCGTGATCGCGTGCGGCGGCAGGCCCTTCAGGGACGTGCCGCGGAAGTGGACCGCGCCCTGGCTGGGCTTGAGGAAGCCCGTCATCACGTTGAAGGCCGTCGTCTTGCCGGCCCCGTTCGGGCCGATCAGGCTGACGATCTCGCCGGCCCGGACGTCGAAATGCAGGTCGGCGATGGCGACGAGGCCCCCGAAGCGGACGCCGACATGCTCGACGGAGAGGATCGCGCTCATCGCTGCACCGCCGGGTTGGCCTCGAGGACGGGCGCGGCCGGGGCCGGCCGGCGGCCCAGCAGCGCCGCCAGTCCCGGCACGATGCCCCGCGGCATCACGAACAGGATCACGATCAGCACGAGGCCGTAGACGATCCACTGCGCCTCCGGCGCCATGACCGGGCGGAGCGCCACCGGCAGCAGGCCGAAGATCAGGCCGCCGACGACCGGGCCCAGCAGGGTGCCCTTGCCGCCCGCCACCACCATGATGACCATGGTGACCGTGGTGGCGAACAGGAACACGTCGGGATCGATGATCCGCAGGTAATGGGCGTAGAGGCTGCCGGCCGCGCCGGCCATGGCGGCCGAGATCACCGCCGCCACCGTCAGCGTGCGCGTGGCGTTGATGCCGACCGAGAGCGCCAGCGGCTCGTTCTCCTTGAGGCCCCGCATCGCCCGGCCGAAGCGCCCGCCGACCAGGCGGGCGATCACGGCGTAGCAGAGCGTCCCCACGGCCAGCACGAGGTAGTAGTTCTGGAGCTTGGTCTTGAGGGTCCACATCCCGAGGCCCGGCAGGCCGAGGGTGATGGCCGGGATGTTGGTGAGCGCCAGCGGCCCTTGCGTCAGCTCCACCCAGTTGAGCGCCACGAGCCGCACGACCTCGGCGAACGAGATCGTCACAATGACGAAGTAGGCGCCCCGCACCCGGAAGGAGAGCCGCCCGATCAGGTAGCCGCAAGCGCCCGCCGCCGCCGTCGCCAGCAGGAGGCCGACCACCGCCGGCCAGGGCTCGTGGACCGCCCGGATGCCGAAGCCGAGATCCACGTCGAAGCCGAGGCTGGTCAGCGCGCTGACGTAGGCGCCGATCCCGAAGAACGCGATGTGGCCGAGGCTGAGCTGCCCGGTGAGGCCGAGGAGCAGGTTCAGGCTCATGGCGCCGATCGTCAGGATGCCGGTCACGATCAGCGCGTTGAGAAGGTAGGGGTTGGCGCCGAGCCCCAGGGGCAGGGCGACGAGGCCGGCGAGCAGGGCGAGGGGGAGGAGCCGGTTCATCCGATGCGCTCCGCCTTGGCGAACAACCCGGTCGGCCTGCAGAGCAGGACCGCGATGATGATCAGGAAGCCCATCGCGTCCCGGTAGCCGGAGGAGACGTAGCCGGCGCCCAGCTCCTCGGCGAGCGCCAGGATGAAGCCGCCGATCGCCGCGCCGGTGACGTTGCCGAGCCCGCCCAGGATGACGATGGCGAAGGCCTTGAGCTCGGCGAGGCCGCCCATCTGCGGGAACACCACGTAGACCGGACCGAGGAGCGCGCCGGCGGCCGCGGCGAGCGACGAGCCGAGCGCGAAGGTCGCGGTGTAGATCCGGCGGACGTCGACGCCCATCAGCGCCGCCGTGTCGGAATCCTGGAACGCGGCGCGCATGGCGAGACCGAGCTTGGTCCGGTTGATCAGCGCGTAGGTGAGGGCGATCAGCGTCAGCGCCGCCCCGAGCACGAACAGCCGCAGCCACGACACCGAGACCGGGCCGACCTGGAGCGGCGCCTCGGGAAAGGGCGCGGGGATCGCCTTGGCGACGCCGCCGAAGGTCCAGAGCGTGCCCGATTGCAGGACGATGCCGGCGCCGATCATCACCAGCATGGTGGTGTCGATGTCCGAGCCTCGGAACGGGCGCAGCAGCAGCAACTCGATCGCGGCCCCGAGCAGGAGCCCGCCGAGGATCGCCACAGGAAGCGCCAGGAAGAAGTTCAGTCCCAGCGCGGCGACCGCGAGGTACATGACGTAGGCGCCGACCGTGTAGAGCGCGCCGTGGGTGAAGTTCACGACGTTCATGATCCCGAAGATCAGCGTAAGGCCGATCCCCAGCAGCGCGTAGGTGCCGCCGAGGATGAGGGCGTTGACGAGGTGCTGGATCAGTTCGTTCACGGGCGGCCTCCGAGGGTGCGCCCCGGCCCGGAGGCCGGCGGACGGGCGAGGGGGCCGGCATCAGAGCGCCGGCCCAGGGGCGCTCACAGCGCCGGCACGATCACCGTCCCGTTCTTGATCTCGATGAGGTAGACGTCGGGCTTGCTCTGGCCGCTCTCCTTCCCGGCGGGGCCGGCCTTGGCGAAGCGGATCGGTCCGTTGAGCCCGACGAAGTCGACCGACCAGAAGGCCTTGGTGATCGCGGCCGGATCGGCCGAACCCGCCTTCTCGATGGCGTGGGCGATCGCGCGGATGCCGTCGTAGCCGCGGAAGCTCTCGGTGACGCCGGCGAAGTCGAAGCCGCGCGTCTTCCACGCGGCGATGAAGGCCTCGGTTGCCTTCGGGTCCGGCGTCTTGTCGGGCGACCAGGGCAGGAAGGTCGTCAGGTGCATCGTGCCGTCGGCGGCCGCGCCGGCCTGGGCGATGATCTGGTCCGGGTTCTGGGATCCGCCGGTGGTGATGACCCGCTTCTTCAGGCCGAGCGCCGCCATCTGCTTGAACAGCAGCACGAGCTGATCGACCGAGCTCGTGATCATGATCGTGTCGGAATCCGACGCCTTCAGCTTGGCGAGCTGGGCGCTCATGTCCTGCGCGCCCTGGTCCATGGTCTCGACGAGGCCGACCGTCACGCCCTTGTCCTTGAGCATCTTGCCGAAATCGGTCGCGGCGCCGCGGCCGAAATCGTTGTTGAGGACGAGGAAGTCGACCTTCTTCAGCCCGAGGCGGCCGACCATGGGCGCGAAGGTCTCGGCCTCGAGCGACGAGGGCGGCGAGATCCGGAACACGTAGGGGTTGCCGGAGGTCGTGATCTTGCCGGACGAGGAGGTCTCGACCAGCATCGGCGTCTCGTAATCCGCGAGCTTGGGCATCACGGCGAGCGTCAGGCTGGAGCCCCAGGCGCCCATCATCACCGGGGTCTTATCGCTGGTGATCAGCTTCTCGGCGACCGCGGCGGCCTCGGTCGGGTTGCTCTTGTTGTCCTCGATCACGAGTTCGAGCTTCTTTCCGAGGACGCCGCCCTTGGCGTTGATCTCGTCGGCGGCGATCTTGGCGCCGTTGACCACGTAGGTGCCCGAGGCCGCGAACGGCCCGGTCAGCGGCTCGTTGACGCCGATGCGGATCGCCTCCGCCCGTGCGCCGGTGGCCGTCAGCGCCAGCAGGATCGCGGTCGTGAGGGTGAACCTGCCTAGCATTCGCGTGTCTCCGGTGCGTTGGGGCGGGAGGGGATCAGGCGCGGCCGAACCACGCCGCGAGGCGCGCGCGGGCGAGGCCGAGGAGCAGGCGGAGCGGGTTGAGGCCGGCGGGCGCCGGCGCCGCGACGCCCGAGAGCCGGGCATCGAGGTTGCGGGTGAACTCCGCGGCGATGCGGCCGGCGAGGTCGCGCACGAGGCCGGGCCGGCCGAACTGCGCGAGCGGCCCGGTCAGGGTGTAGCCGACGTCGAGTTCGACCCGGGCGGTGCCGGGCGTCGGCCCGGCCTCGACCCGGTAGCGGATCCGGCCCTCGGTCGCCGAGCGGCCGCCCGCGTCGGTGCCGGCCCCGTGGACCGCGCCGGTCCGGGCGGCCTCGTCCCGCGCGAGGCGGGCGCGGCCGCGGAACGTCGCGGCGATCGGCCCGATCCGCGCCTGCAGGCCGCCCTCGACCGTGTCGGGGGCGGGCCGCGCCGTGAGCACCGCGCCCGGCAGGCAGGCGGCGACCACCGCGATGTCGCCCAGCAGGGCGAAGACGGCCTCCGGCGGGTGGAGGAGGTCGAGCACCTGCGTGAAGCCGTGGGCCGGGGTGAACGCGTCGGACAGGTCCGCGACGGCCGCGGGCGCCGCCGGGGCGATCCGATCCGCCGGCGGTTCCAGGGGCGCGAAAGCCGCGTCGCCGATCCGGGCGCCGACCGGGCCGAGCGGCCGCGCCGCACCGGTCTCCGGGGGGATGCCGCGCCCGCGCCTTTCCGCGATCACCGCCATCACGGCCCGGACGATGCCGGCATAGCCGGTGCAGCGGCACAGGTTGCCCGACAGGCCGACGCGGATCCGCCGCTCGTCGGCCTCGGGCAGCCGGAGGACCAAATCGCGGGCGGCCACCAGCATCCCGGGCGTGCAGTAGCCGCACTGGAGCGCGTGCTCGCGGTTGAAGGCGGCCCGCAACTCGCCCGCGATCGCGTCCGCGTCGAGGCCCTCGATCGTCGTGACCGCGGCGCCCGCGCAGGCCCCCGCGTAGGTGAGGCAGGCGCGGGCCGGCTCACCGTCGAGCAGGACCGTGCAGGCGCCGCAGACGCCGTGCTCGCAGCCCAGATGCGTGCCGGTGAGGTCGAGGCCGTCGCGCAGCACGTCGCCGAGGTGGCTGCGCGGCTCGGCCGCGACCCGCACGGCCCGGCCGTTCACCGTCAGCGCCAGGGCCATGCGCGACGTCCCGGGTTCGGCCAGCGCAGCGCTCATGCGGCCTCCGGAAGGGTGTTGGCGCGGGGATCGGGCGCGGCCGCCGCGGCCACCGCGCGGCTCAGGGCGGTGACGTGGATGTGCCGCTCGACCGCGTCGGCCATCCCGGCCTCCCGCAGCGCGAGGTCGGCGGCCCGAAGGTCGAAGCGCGCGGCGAAGTCGGCGCCGATGCGGCCGCCGAAGAGCGGGCGGGCATCGGCCAGGAGCACGGGCGGCCCCTCGACCGCGCCGATCACGGCCCGGCCCCGGCCCGCGCCGGGCTCGAGGCGCACGGCCCCGATGGCGTGGGCGAACTCGCCGATCTTCGCGCAGTGCTTGACGTAGCCCCAGGCCGCGCCCGCCGGCAGCGCCGGGACGCGCACCGCGACCAGGATCTCGTCCGCGCCGAGCGCCACTTTGAGGGCGCCGGTCACGAAATGCTCCACCGGCAGGGTGCGGCGGCCGTTGCGCCCCGCGATCTCGACCTCGGCGCCGAGGGCGGTCAGGGCGCTCACCCAGTCGGCGGCCGGGTCGGCGTGGACGAGGCTGCCGCCGATCGTGCCGCGGTTGCGCACCGGCCGGTAGGCGATGGCGGCCGCGACCCGCCGCAGCGCGCCGCCGGTGAGGTCCGGGACGCGCCCGTCCTCGACGTCGGCGTGGGTCACGCAGGCCCCGAGGACGAGCGTGTCGCCCTCGACCCGCGCGTCCCGGAGTTCGGGGATGCCAGTGATGTCGAGGATCAGGGTGGGCTCGACGAGGCGCAGGTTCAGCATCGGCCCGAGGGACTGGCCCCCCGCGATCAGCTTCACGCCCGCGGGGGCTTCGGCGAGGCGCGCCAGCAGCGCGGGCAGGCTGTCGGGGCGCTCCCAGGCGAAGGCGGCGGGCTTCATGCGGCCTCCCGCGCGGTCACGGCGGGATCACGGGCGGCGAGCACCGCCTCCACGATCCGCCGGGGGGTGAGGGGCGAGTGCAGCAGCTCGACGCCCAGCGGCGCGAGGGCGTCGTTCACGGCGTTGGCGAGCGCCGCCGGCGGCGCGATCGCGCCGCCCTCGCCGATGCCCTTCTGGCCGAAGCGCGTGTAGGGCGAGGGCGTCTCCATGTGGTCGATGCGCGCCATCGGCACGTCGGCGGCGCCGGGCAGGAGGTAGTCGGCCAACGTCGAGGCCAGCGGCTGGCCGCGGGCGTCGAAGCGCATCTCCTCGAACAGGGCCGTGCCGATCCCCTGCGCGAGGCCGCCGTAGATCTGGCCGTCGACCACGAGGGGATTCACCAGCGTGCCGCCGTCCTCGACGATGACGTAGTCGAGAATCTCCACCGCCCCGAGATCGGGATCGACCGCCACCACGGCCGCGTGCGCCGCGTACGAGAAGGTGCCGGAATCGCGCACCGGCTTGTAGCCGGCGGTGACCTCGAGCCCGCCGGGATCGGTGTCGGGCGCGAGGTCCTGCGGGCGGCGGTACCAGGTGCGGGCGATCACCTCGAGCGGCACGTCGCCGGAGGGGCCGACGACGTGGCCGCCCTCGAAGCGGCACTCGTCGGGCCGCGCCTGGAGCAGGTGGGCGCCGATCCGCACGGCGCGGTCGCGCAACGCCTCGCAGGCCGCCGCGACCGCGCCGCCCGCCATCACCATCACGCGGGAGCCCCAGGAGCCGGTGGAGTAGGGGGTCATGGCGGTGTCGCCGTGGACGAGGCGGGTGCGCGCCACCGGCACGCCCAGGATCTCGTGGGCGACCTGGGCCAGCGTCGTCTCCAGGCCCTGGCCGTGGGAATGGGCGCCGATCCGCAATTCCAGGCCGCCGTCCGGGGTCAGGCGGGCGCTGGCCTGCTCGTGGCCGGGCACCATCGGGATCCCCCAGCCGGAATAGACCGAGGTGCCGTGCGCGGCCTGCTCGCAGTAGATCGCGAGGCCGAGGCCGATCCGGCGCCCGTCCGCCTCGCCCTCACGCTGGCGGGCGCGGACCGCCGCCACGTCGACGGCCTTCAGCGCCCGGGCGAGCGCCTCCGGGTAGTCGCCGCTGTCGAAGTGCTTCTTCGTGATGTTCTCGAACGGCATCTGCCCGGGCCGCACGAGGTTCTTCTCGCGCACGGTCTCGGGCGCGACCCCCGCCGCGCGGGCGACGGCGTCGAGCACCAGTTCCAGGGCGAAGCAGACACCGGTGCGCGCCACCCCCCGGTAGGGCAGGATCGGGCACTTGTTGGTCGCCACCGACCACGTGCGGCAGCGATAGGCCGGGAAGTCGTAGGGGCCGGGCAGGATGCTGGCGACCTGCGCGGCCTCCAGACAGGCCGAGAACGGGTAGGCCGAGTAGGCGCCGGAATCGACGGTGGCCTCGCAGTCGATGCCGCGCAGGGTCCCGTCCCGCTCCGCGTAGGCGGTGATGCGGTAATGGTGCTCGCGGCAATTGGCGTTGGCGGTCAGGTGCTCGCGCCGGTCCTCCAGCCAGCGGACCGGGTGGCCGCAGCGGAGCGCGAGCCACGCCAGCGCCACGTCCTCGGCAAGCAGGATCGCCTTGTAGCCGAACCCGCCGCCGACATCCGGCGACACGATGCGGATGCGCCCCTGCTCGATCCCGAGGCACTCCGAGAGGCCGTTGCGCACGATGTGCGGCATCTGGCTCGCGGTGTGGACCACGAGCTGGTCGAGGCGGTGATCGAGCTGCACCACGGTGCCGCGGCCCTCGATCGGCGCCATGCACTGGCGCCCCGTCGAGATGGTACGGCTGACCTTGACCGGCGCGTCGAGGGCGCCCTCGATGCCGACGTCGACCAGGGTCTCCAGGAAGACGTTGTCGCCCCAGTGCTCGTGGACGAGGGCGGAGCCCGGCTCGCGCGCGGCCAGCATGTCGTGGACGGCCGGCAGCTCCTCCAGGTCGAGGACGACGGCGGCGGCGATGTCCTCGGCCTCCGCGCGGGTCGGGGCGACGCACATCGCCACCAATTCGCCGACCTGCCGGACCTTGCCGGTGGCGAGCACCGGCTGCTCGGACACCTTGAAGCCGGGCAGCCCCGAGACCGCCCGGATCGGCAGCACGCCGTCGAGGTCGGCGGCGGTGAAGACGCGGTCGCGGTAGGCCTCCGGCACGTGGACGGCGCGGATCCGGGCATGGGCGAGCGGGCTGCGCACGAAGGCGACGTCCTGCATCCCCGGCAGCCGGAGGTCGCCGACATACTGGCCGCGCCCGCGCATCAGGCGGTCGTCCTCCTTGCGGGGCAGGGGGGCCCCGACGCCCTCGCGGCTCATCGCGGGCCTCCGAGAAGATCCTGCGCGGCGCGGACCAGGAGGCCGTCGGGCCGGCGGAATTCGTCGAGGATCGAGAAGTGGTCGGCGCCCGGCACCGGCAGCAGGGCGCCTGGCGCGTGGGCGGCGCCGCGCAGGGCGTGGAGGTTGCGCGCGTCGCGGACGAGGGCGGGCAGCTCCCGGCTGCCGTAGGTGACCGTCATGGGCTTGGGCACGACGGGCAGGCGCAGGGGCGACAGCGTCCCGATCTCGTCCTCGGTCAGCCCGAGCTTCTCGTTCAGGTAGGTCTCGCGGATCGGCGCGAGGTCGTAGACGCCGGAGATCGCCAAACCCGCGGACACGGCGGGATGCCCGAGATGGAGCGCGGCGAGCTGCGCCCCCGCGGACCAGCCGGCGAGGACGATCGGGCCGCCGATCCCGCGCGCCGTCCCGTGCGCGGCGAGCCAGTCGAGGGCGGCCCCGATCTCGGCGACGATCCCGGTGAGGCTCGCCTCGGGTGCCAGGGTGTAGCCCGGCATCGCCACCGACCATCCGGCGGCGTTCAGCCCTTCCGCGAAGCAGGCGAAATCGGCCCGGGCGTTGCGCTGCCAGTAGCCGCCGTGGACGAAGACGAGGCAGGGCGCCCCCGTCTCCGCCGCCGGGTAGAGGTCGAAGCCGGTGCGCGCGCCGGCGGCGTAGGGGATGTCGAGCCCGGCCGGGTGCGCCGCGCGGTAGGCCGCGGAGGCCGCGTTGCGGGCCGCGACCTGCGCGGCGCTGTCGGGCACGCCCGCGTTGTTGTCGTAGCAGGCGCCCCGGGCCGCGAAGTCCAGGCTGTCCCAGCGGCGGCGCGGGTCCGGCGGTGTCGGGTCGTCGAGGACGAAGGCGGTCACCGGCGCCACCTCAGGCCGCGATCGCCTGGGGCAGGATCGGCGAGTCGGCCTCGAAGCGCTTCCCCGCGCGCAGGCAGAAGGCCGGGCGCAGCAGGCGGTCGGCGATCACCCGCGTGTCCTCGTTGTCGCGCAGCAGGAAGCGGCCGCGATCGTCGTGCAGCACCGAGACGTCGGCCGCGTAGCCGACCTTGAGCGCGCCGATCCGGTCGCCCATGCGCAGCATCTCGGCCGGGTGCGACGTCACCATCGGCACCACGTCCTCCAGCGGGATGCCGAGCGCCATCATCGAGCTCATCGCCTGGGTGAGGCTGAACCGGGCCTGGCCGAGGAAGGGATGGTTCTCGTCGTCGTGGTGCTCGTCCGGGGTGCCGGCGGGCTTCGTCACCTCGGGGATCTCGGTGTTGTAGCCGTGCATGTCGGCGCCGAGCGTGTAGGGGATCACGCCGGCCGGCAGGGACGCGCGGGCCACGCGGTAGGAGAAGTGGCTGCCGTGGCCGACATCGACCTTCAGCCCGGCCTCCATGGCCCGGCGGATGATGTGGTGGACCTCGCCCTGCTCGTTGATGAAGCCGCCCGGGTGGCGGGTGAAGGGATGGGCCAGCACGTCGCCGGGCCGCAGCAGCGGGATGACCCGCTCGACGATGGTGTCGGCATCCTCGCCGTTGGCGCCCGATTCCGGCAGGCCCCAGAGCTGGCCGAAATGCACGTAGAGCGGCAGGTCGGCGCGCCGGCTGATCTCGGCCGCCATCTCCATCACCTTGATGCCCCAGCGGGCGAAGCCGCCGATCTCGGCATGGCCTTTGATGCCGCGCACGAGGTCGCGGTTCTCGGTGGCCGACTTCACGGTCGCGTCGATGTCGACGCCGTCCGGGCTGTAGAGGTTCGGGTAGAAATGCCCTTCCAGGCCGCCGACGAGGTAGGCCGACAGGAAGGCGAGGACCTGCGTCTCCGAGCGCTCGGCGATGAAGTGGCGGAAGCCCGGCAGGGTCATGCAGGACGGCCCGCCCTGGTCCACCACCGTGGTCACGCCCGAGCGCACGCCGACCATGTCGGGGTTCAGGCCGAACCGGCCGGTGACGTACTGGTAGACGTGGGCGTGGGTGTCGATCATGCCGGGCAGGACGAGCTTGCCCGAGACGTCGACCACCTCGGCGGCGGCCGAGGGCAAAATCGTCTCCGCCACGGCGGCGATGCGCCCGTCCCGCACCGCCACGTCGCGGATGCCGTCGATGCCTGAGGCAGGGCAGATGACCCGCCCGCCCCGCAGAACCAGATCATAGCGGCGATTGTCCATGTCGACCTCGTGGTCCCGGCCGGCGCACGCCGGCCTCGCCCTTGCCAAAAGCGAAGCATGCTTCGTATTCCGGCGTTGCACACCGCGTGCCAAGGCTGGAACCGTTCTGTGGAGGCGGACGATGGATGAGGTCCCGGACGCCGGGTTCGCTGCGGGGTCGGCAGAGGCGGGGGTCGCCGCGGGGGCGGCGAGCGCGGCAACGGACGCGAAGGCGCGGCACTGGCCACTAGCCGAGCGCCCGGGCTTCCTCGCCCGCCGCATGCACCAGATCCACGTCAGCCTCTTCGCCGAACGCTGTGCCGCGTTTCGCGTCACCCCGCTCCAGTACAGCCTGCTCTCGCTGCTGCGCGATCTGGGGGAGGCCGATCAGACGACGCTCGCGAGCTCGGTCGCCCTTGACCGGACGACGACGACCGGCGCCCTGAAGCGCCTCGCGGCCCGCGGTCTGGTGAGCCGCACGACCTCGCCCCTCGACCGCCGCGCGCAGGTCTGCCGGCTGACGGACGAAGGCGCCGCGCTCCACGGCGCGATGGAGCCGGCGGCGCGGGCCGCGCACGCCCTCACCGTCGAGGCCCTCACGCCGGCGGAGCAGGACACCCTGACCCGGCTCCTGCGCCGCGTCATCGCGGGGCACGAGCATCGGCGCGGCCAGCCCGACATCCTGTAGGGCGTCGCCGACGCGGCCCGCAGCAGGCCCCACTGCTCAAAGAAAATACAGATCGTTCTGCCTTGGAGTGCCGCGAAAAGCTCTTTCTTCCAACATCTTCGCGAAAATTGGACGCGCATTCCATTTACAGAACGCGGAGACGTTGCGCATAAATACGGCATGGAATGCCCACAGCGCGCGCTGAGCTGATCACGCGTCGCATCTGAGCTTCCCACCGCGCGACGAATGCCGGCACCCGACCATCGTTCCGCCTGCCGATGCGCGCCGCGCGCAGGCGGGCCGGCGCGGGGTTGGCACATGTCCTGCGTGTGGTGGGCAGCTCACAGCATGCTGTGGGAGCCTCAATGCCCGAACAGCGAGGTGCGATGACGACCCGCGATGACAGGTCCCGGCCCGCTCGCCCGACCACGACGGTGCTCGCCGTCCCCGACGCCACGCGCAAGGGCAACCAGGCCTACGACCTGATGCGCCGCGAGATCGTCGCCTGCCGCCTCCTGCCCGGCACGCGCTTCACCGAGGCCGAGGTGATGGAGCGGTTCGAGATCGGCAAGGCGAGCTGCCGGATCGCGCTCCAGCGCCTGGCCCAGGAAGGCTTCGTCAGCTCGATGCCGCGGCACGGCTACCGGGTCAGCCCGGTGACCGTGAAGGATGTCGACGAGGTCTTCGCCCTCCGGATGGAGCTTGAGCCCCTCGCGGCGCGGGGCGCCGCCGGCCGCGTGAACCGGGCGCATCTGGAGCGCCTGGAGCAGGCCTGCCGCCGCAAGATCACGGTGGAGATGGGCAACCAGATCGACTTTTTCCTGGAGGCCAACCGGGGCTTCCACCTCGCGATCGCCGCGGCTTCGGGGAACGGGCGCCTGTACCGGACGCTGTCGGGCCTCCTCGACGAGATGACCCGCCTCGTCGCCCTCGGCTTCGGCGTGCAGGGGGTGCGGCCGAACATCGAGAACGACCACACCGCGATGATCGAGCACCTCGTGGCGGGCGACGCCGACAGCGCCGCCCTGGTGGCCCGCCGCCACGTCGAGACGTTCCGCGACATGACCCTGGAGAAGGTCATCGCCAGCCTGCGCGACACCGCGGTGGTGGCGCCGGTGCGGCCGGCCCGGGTCGACGGGGGCGAGCCGTGAACGCCGTCGAGCTCGACCACGTCAGCAAGTGGTTCGACCGGCGCGAGGGCGGGCCGCTCCACGTCCTCGACACCGTCGACATCGCGATCCCGCAGCACGCGATCGTCGCGATCCTGGGCGCGTCGGGCTGCGGAAAGAGCACCCTCCTCAACATGATCGCCGGGCTGGTCGAGCCCGATCAGGGCGCCGTCCTCCTGAACGGCATCCCGTCGCACGCCTTCCGCGACTGGCGGGCCATGACCTACATGTTCCAGGAGGACCGGCTGCTGCCCTGGCGCACGGCCGCCCAGAACGTCGCCTTCGGCCTCGAGGCCGGACGCATGGGCCGGGCGGAGCGGGCGCGGCGGGTCGACGAGACCCTGCGGCTCGTCGGGCTGGAGGCCTTCCGCGACGCCTACCCGCACGAATTGTCGGGGGGCATGCGCAGCCGGGTGGCGCTCGCGCGCAGCCTCGTGACCGAGCCCAAGATCCTGCTCCTCGACGAGCCGTTCTCGAAGCTCGATCCCGAGATCCGCGCGCAGATGCACGCGGAGCTGCTGCGCATCGCCGGTCTGCGGGCGATGACCCTGGTCTTCGTCACGCACGACGTCGAGGAGGCGGTGGTGCTGGCGAGCCGGGTGGTCGTCCTGCACCCGCGGCCGGGCCGGATCGGCACCGTCCGGGCCATCGATCTGCCGTACCCCCGCGACCCGCTCTCGACGGAGGTCGCCGAGGAGGTCCGGCGCCTGCGCATCAGCCTCTCCGCCGCGAGCGCGCGATGCTCGTGAAGACCCCGCCGCGCCTGATCCGGCGGACGCGGACGTCCGGCGCCGGACGCCGGGCGGGCGTGCTGCTCCAGCGGCTCGCCCTGCTCGCCCTGGCGCTGGCCGCGTGGCAGCTCGGATCGCTGCACGCGCCGAGCTTCGTCCTGCCGAGCCCCGCGCGGGTCTGGCACACGTGGCTCGGCCTCGTCGCCACGCCGAGCTTCGCCGCCGATCTCGGCATCACGCTGGGCCGGATCGGCGCCGGCCTCGCCTTCGCGGCCCTCGTGGGGCTGCCGCTCGGCCTGCTGCTCGGCGCGAGCCCGCGCCTCGGGCGCTTCTTCGAGCCGGTGCTGACGGTGACCAACACCGTCTCCTCCGCGATCTGGGCGATCTTCGCGCTGATCTGGTTCGGCCTCTCGAACTGGACCACGATCTTCGTGGTGTTCATGACCGCGATGCCGCTGATCCTGACCAACGTCTGGCAGGGCACGCGCACGGTCAGCGCCGAGCATCTCGAGCTCGCCCGCACCTTCCGGATGCCGCGCCGCAAGGTGCTGACCAAGATCTACCTGCCGACGATCCTGCCCGCCTTCTTCGCGGGCGCGCGCCTCGCCATCGGCTTCGGGGCGCGGGTCGTCCTCGTGGCGGAATCGCTCGGGGCGAGCAGCGGCATCGGCTACCGCCTGCGGCAGGCGGCCGACCTCGTCCAGACCGACCAGGTCTTCGCCTGGACCCTCACCCTCGTCGCCCTGATGATCGGGCTCGAGACGCTCGTCCTGAAGCCGGCCGAGCAGCGCCTGTTCGCCTGGAAGAAGGTGGCGCAGCCGTGACGGCCGGCACCGCCCGGCGACACGCCCGTCGCACGACCCCTCATCGCCCGTCCCGGAGAACGCCTTGAAACGGATCCGCGTCCTCGCCGCCGCCGCGCTCTGCGCACTCGGCCTGCCCGGCCTCGCGCGCGCCGAGACGGTGCGCATCGGATACTGGAGCTCGGGCATCAGCCTCGGCTTCGGCGCCGTGCTGGAAGCCGGCAAGTTCATGGAGAAGGAGGGCCTGACGGCCGAGTACGTCAAGTTCCCGGACGTGAACGCGCCGACCAAGGCGATGGCCGCCGGGGCGATTGATTTCGCGATCGCGGCGAGCGCCGGGACGGCGCTGAGCGTCACCGCCGACGGGCTGCCGATGAGCATCGTCCTGGCGACCCAGGTGGCCGATCTCGACTTCGTCGTCCCGGAGGACTCGCCGATCAAGACTATGGACGACCTCAAAGGCAGGAAGATCGGCACCTCGCCGGCCGGCAGCGGCACCGCCGCCATCGCGGCGGCGATCCTGGAGACCAATCACGGCCTCAAGCCCGCCGACTACCAGGCCGTCCCCGGCAACGATTCCCGGCTGGCGCAATTCCTCGTCCAGAAGGACATCGACGCCGCGGCCCTGCGCACCGTGACCCTCGCGCTCCTGCCGGACGTGAAGCTGCGCCGACTCGGCACCTTCCGGGAGGAGTGGAGGCGCCTCACCCAGCAGGACGCGCCGCCGGTCCTCGGCGTCGGCCTGATGCGCAACGCCTGGATGACGCAGAATCCGGACGCGCCCGCCAAGGTCGTGGCCGCGATGCGCAAGGCCTACGCCTTCGGCCAGGCCGACAAGCCCGGCGTGGCCAAGATCCTGAAGGCGGCCGCGAACCTGAGCGACGCCGACGCCGCGGCCTACGCGGGCCTCTGGGACGGCATCTACACGGTCAGCCTGGAGCCCGCCGACATCGCCTCGCTGAAGCGGGAATTCGACGTGTTCAAGGCGGTCGGCGCCGTCCAGGGCAGCCTGCCGGACACGGCCCTGGTCCCCGGCCCCTACGAGCGGTCGAAGTCGATCCCATAGCCTTTCCGACCTGCAGAAGAGGGTTTCCACGATGGCTCAGACGATGAAGGCGCTCGTGCTGGAGGCGCACGGCGACATCGACACGCTGAAGGTGGTCGACGACTATCCGAGGCCGTCCCCCGGCCCGGGCGAGGTCCTGATCCGCGTCGGCGCGTCCTCGTTCAACTACCACGACGTGTTCACCGTGAAGGGCATGCCCGGCATCAAGGTGCCGATGCCGGTGGTGATCGGCCTCGACATGGCCGGGCAGATCGTCGAGCTCGGCGAAGGCGTCGCGGAGTGGCGCGTCGGCGACCGGGTGCTGGTCAACCCGCTCAACAAGGCCAAGGGCCTGATGGGCGAGATGCTCGACGGCGGCATGGCCGAGTATTGCCGGGTCTCGACGGGCCAGCTCATCGCGATGCCGCCGGACGTGAGCTACGCGGACGCGGCGTCCCTGCCGGTGGCCTACGGCACGGCCCACCGCATGCTGATCACCCACAACACCGTGAAGGCCGGCGACAAGGTCCTGATCCTGGGCGCCAGCGGCGGCGTCGGCACCGGCTGCGTGATGCTGGCCAAGCAGCTCGGCGCCGAGGTGATCGCCTGCGCGGGCAGCGCGGAGAAGATGGCGGCGCTGACGGCCCTCGGGGCCGACCACGTCGTCAACTACCGCGAGACCGACTTCTCCAAGTGGGCGATCCAGCAGTACGGCAAGCCGCAGCGCCGGACCTACGAGGGCGGGGTCGACGTGGTGATCAACTTCACCGGCGGCGACACCTGGGTGCCCTCGCTCAAGTGCCTGAAGCGCGGCGGCACGCTGCTGGTCTGCGGCGCCACCGCGGGGCACGATCCCAAGGAGGATCTCCGCTACATCTGGAGCTTCGAGCTCAAGGTGATCGGCTCGAACAGCTTCTACGACGACAACCTGTCGGCCCTGATGGACATGATCCAGGCCGGCACGCTGAAGCCGACCATCGACAAGCTCCTGCCCCTCGAGGAGGCCGCCGAGGGCCTGCGGATGATCCGCGACCGCGAGGTCATGGGCAAGATCGTCGTCACCCCCTGACACCGCCCGAGGAGATCCCCCAAGCCATGTCCGACACCCCCCTCACCAAGGAGCAGGTCGAGGCGCTGCTGCTGCGCGGCCCGTTCCACCAGTGGCTCGGCCTCTCCGTCGTCGCCGTCGGCGATGGGACGATCGAGCTGAAGGCGACGTGGCGGCCGGAATGGGTCGTCAACGCCGAGCGCGGCTACGTGCACGGCGGCATCCTGGCGACGCTCGTGGATCTCACCGCCGACTGGGCGCTGGTCTCCAAGACCGGCCGCGGCGTCCCCACCGTTGACCTGCGGGTCGATTATCACCGGGCCGCGATGCAGGGCGATCTCACCTGCCGCGGCACGGTGGTGAAGTTCGGCAACCAGCTCTCGGTGGCCGAGGCGCAGATCCTCGACCCGGAGGGGCGCCTGCTCGCGAGCGGCCGCGGCGTCTACATGACGGCGCCGCCGAAATGACCGGACCGGCCCCCGGCGCCCCGGCGGATGGGGCCCTCGACCACGTGGTGATCAACGTGCTGCGGCGGATGGACGAGGCGGCGGAGCTGTTCGCCGCCCTCGGCTTCCGCCTGACACCGCGCGGCCACCACTCGCTGGGCTCCATCAACCACCTGATGATGACGGCCGGACCCTACCTCGAACTCGTCGGCCTGCCCGAGACGGGTCCGCAGCGGCAGGACGTTCTGGACAGCCCGTTCGGCCTGAACGGGCTCGTCGTGGCGAGCCGGGACGCCGACGCGACGCATGCCCGCCTCGCCGCGGCGGGGCTCGCGGCCGGGCCGACCGTCGCCTTCACGCGCCCCGTGACCGTCGACGGCCGCGAGGACACGGCCCGGTTCCGCACGGTGCGGGTGCCGGTCGACCGGTTCCCGGCGGGGCGCCTCTACCATTGTGAGCACCTGACCCCGGATCTCGTCTGGCGCCCCGAATGGCTCGACCATCCGAACGGCTTCACGGGGATCGACGCGCTGAAGATCGAGAGCCCGGCACCGGATGCCGACGCCCGTCTCTACGCCGCCGCGAGCGGTGCGCCGGCCGAGGCCGTGGGTGACGGCTGGACCCTCCGGCTCGGGGAGACGCGGGTCGCGATCGCGCCGGGGCCGGCCGGCCGCTTCGCCACCCTGACCCTGCGCTTCCGCAGCCTCGACGCCCTCGAAGCCCGCGCGGGCGCGCTCCCGGAGGCGGGCTGGGTTCGGCACGGGCCGGGCGCGGCCACGCTGACGCTGCCGACCTTCGACCTCAACCTCCCGTGCAGGGCGGCCCCATGACGCGCGCGGCCACGGCTCCGACCAATCTCGGCGATCTCGTCGACCGGTCCGGGCCGCCGGACAGGCCGCTGATCATCGGCGTCGCCCCCGATGGCGAGCCCGCCGTGATGACCCGCGCCGGCCTCGACGCCCGGGCCGACGCCTTCGCGCGCGGCCTGCTGCGCGGCGGGATCGCCCGCGGCGCGCGGGTCGCGATCCTCGCGGCCAACCGGCCCGACACGATCGCGGCGCTGCTCGGGGCGATGCGCGCCGGCGTGGTCCCGGTCCCGGTCAATCACAAGTTCCCGCCGGCCACGATCGCCGCCGTGCTCGCCGATTGCGGGGCGCGGCTCGTGCTCTGCGACGGCCCGCGCCGGGCGCTGCTGGCCCATCTCGGCCCCGATATCCGGATCGCCGGGTTCGACGATGACGGGCCGGAGGGCTTCGCGGCCTGGCTCGACCCCGGTCCGTTCGTGCCGGTCGTGCCCGAGCCCGACGAGGCGGCCCTGTTCCTCTACACGTCCGGCTCGACGGGCCGGCCGAAGGGCGTGCGGCTGAGCCATGCCAGCCACCTCTGGGTGGCGCGGACCCGCGCCGCGGAGACGGACCTGCGCGACGACCGGCTGCTCGTGGCGGCGCCGCTCTACCACATGAACGCGCTCGCCCTGGCGCTCCTCGTCTGCGCGGCCGGCGCCACGATGGTGCTGCTGCCGCAATTCGAGGCGCGGGCCTACATCGCGGCGATCGACCGGTACCGCTGCACGTGGCTCACCGCCGTGCCGCCGATGATCGCCATGATGCTGCGGGAGCCGGATCTCCTCGCGGAAGCCGACCTCACCGGCGTGCGGACGGTCCGGATGGGCTCGGCGCCGGTCAACGACACCCTCGCCCGGCAGATCCGCGCCCTCCTGCCGAACGCCCGCATCCTCAACGCCTACGGGACCACCGAGGGCGGCCCGGTCGTGTTCGGCGACCATCCGGACGGCCTGCCGACGCCGGTCGCGTCGGTCGGCGTGCCGCATCCCCAGGTGGCGGTGCGCCTCGTCGGACCGGACGCCCCGGAGACCGGGATCCTGCAGATGCGCAGCCCCGCGATCATGCTCGGCTACCACAACCGGCCGGACGTGCCCGTCCCGATCACCGCGGACGGGTTCTACGACACCGGCGACGTCTTCCGCCGCGACGCGGACGGGTTCTTCTACTTCCTCGGGCGGACCGACGACATGTTCGTCTCCGGCGGCGAGAACATCTTTCCGGGCGAGGTCGAGCTGGTGCTGGAGCGCCACCCCGCGGTGCTCCAAGCCTGCGTGGTGCCGGTGGACGACGCCATCAAGGGCACCAAGCCGGTCGCCTTCGTGGTCCGCCGGCCCGGCGCCACCGTCGACGAGGCCGCTCTCAAGGATTACGCGCTCGAACACGCGCCGGCCTACCAGCACCCGCGTCGGGTCTGGTTCGTCGAGGCGCTGCCGCTCGCCTCGACCGGCAAGATCGACCGCGCGGCCCTGCGCCGGCGGGCCGAAGAGGCCGTCCGCGTCCCGTGACCGTGCCGGGCGGAATGGCGCTTGCAGGTTGTGTTCCTGCGGAATGCGCGCCCGCAGAAGGCATCCTCGCTAGGGATCCCGCCCGGCGCCCCCGTCCCCGCCCGCCTGCCCCGGAACGCCAGGAGTGACCCCATGCTGCGACGAACCTTCCTCGGCGGTGCCGCCGTCGCGGCCGCCGCGCCCTTCCTTCCGGCCCGCCCGGCCCTGGCCCAGGGCGGCCGGGCGAGCGTCCTGCGCTTCGTGCCGCAATCCGACCTCACCATCGTCGATCCGGTGACGACCACGGCCTACGTCACGCGCAACCACGCGCTCATGGTGTTCGACCAGCTCTACGGCCTCGACGCGCAGTTCACGCCGCAGCCGCAGATGGTCGAGGGCCACACGGTCGAGGAGGACGGGCGGCGCTGGACCTTCCGGCTGCGCGAGGGCCTGAGATTCCACGACGGCGAGCCGGTGCGGGGCCGCGACTGCGTCGCGTCGATCCGGCGGTGGGCGCAACGCGACAGCCTCGGGCAGGCCCTGATGGCGCGCACGGACGCCCTGGAGGCGCCGGACGACCGCACCTTCGTCATCCGGTTGAAGCGGCCCTACGGGCTGATGCTCGAGACGCTGGCGAAGCTCGGTCCGCCGGTCCTCGTCATCATGCCCGAGCGCCTAGCCGCCACCGACCCGGCCCAGCAGATCCCCGAGCTGATCGGCTCCGGGCCGTTCCGGTTCAACACCAAGGAGCGGCTCGTCGGCGCCCGCGTGGTCTACGACCGCAACCCGGACTACCGGCCCCGGGAGAACGGCCCGGTCTCCTGGGTGGCGGGGCCGAAGCGTGTCCATTTCGAGCGGGTCGAGTGGCAGGTCATGCCGGATCCCGGCACCGCGGCCGCCGCCCTTCAGAACGGCGAGGTCGACTGGTGGGAGAACCCGATCAGCGATCTCGTGCCGACGCTTCAGGCGCACCCGCAGATCGCGACGCAGCTCGCCTCGCCGCTCGGCAATCTCGGCACCGGCGTGATGAATCATCTCCACCCGCCCTTCGACAAGCCGGCGGTCCGGCGCGTGGTCCTCGAGGCCCTGTCCCAGGCAGACTTCATGGCGGCGGCCGCCGGCGACGATCCCAAGCTGTGGCGCAAGGATGTAGGCCTGTTCACGCCGGGGACCGCGATGGCCACCGATGCCGGGCTCGACGTGCTCACCCGGCCGCGCGATCTCGCCAAGGCCAAGCGCGACCTCGTGGCGGCCGGCTACAAGGGCGAGCGCGTCGTGCTCATGTCGACGAGCGAGAACCCCGTGCTCGGCGCCCTCGGCGAGATCATGCACGACCTGCTCCAGCGCCTCGGGATGAATGTGCAGTACGTCGTCTCCGACTGGGGCACGCTGGTCACCCGCCGCGCCAGCAAGGCGCCCCCCGACCAGGGCGGCTGGAACATCTTCACCACGACCTGGACCGGCCTCGACATGGCCAACCCGGTCGTGGAGCAGGTCCTGCGCTGCGGCGGCGAGAAGGGTTTCTTCGGCTGGCCGGACCTGCCGGAGCTGGAGAGCCTGCGGGAGGCCTGGATCGAGGCGCCGGACCAGGCGGCCCGCAAGGCGATCGCGGCCCGGATGCAAACTCTCGCGATGCGCGACGTGCCGTACCTGCCGACCGGCCAGTACTTCTACCGGACGGCCTTCCGGCGCGACCTTCGGGACGTGGTCGACGGCCAGTTCGTCTTCTGGAACGCCCGCCGCGCCTGACGGACGTCGCGTCCTGGCCGCCCGTCGCCGCTCCGGCGACGGGCGGCTTCGCGGATACGCGCCTCAGTGCGCGAAGACGCCGGCCAGATCCCGGAAACCCTTGATCTCGATCGGATTGCCGCTCGGGTCGAAGAAGAACATCGTGCGCTGCTCGCCGGGCTCGCCGGCGAAGCGGACGACGGGCGGGATGTCGAAGGCGATGCCGGCCGCCTCGACACGGCCGGCGAGCGCCTCCCAGGCGTCGAGCGGCAGCACCACGCCCAGATGCGGCATCATCACCGTGTGGTCGCCGACCTTCCCGCTCCGGGTGGTGGCGAAGGGCTCGCCCAGGTGCAGCGACAGCTGATGGCCGAAGAAGTCGAAATCGACCCAGGTCTCGGTGCTGCGGCCCTCCTGGCAGCCGAGGACGCCCCCGTAGAAGCGGCGCGCCGCGTCGAGGTCGGTGACGTGGTAGGCGAGGTGGAACGGCGTGAGCATCGACGGTCTCTTGCTGGATGGAGGAGGTGCGGCGCCGTCAGGGCGCCGGATCGGGGGCACGCGCCGAGACGACGCCGCCGACGAGGTTGCAGGACAGCAGGAACGCGCTGTCGAGATCGCCGCCGCCGGCCGGCACCAGCGCCGTCAGCCGCGCGGCCAGAGCGCTTCGCGCGGCGCGGGCGATGACCTGGGCCTCCGCGACGGCGACGGCCGCGAACCGGATCGTCTCCCCCGGCCGCACCTGCGCGAGGCGGCCGAGATCCGCCGAGATCACGGTGGCGATCTTCGGGTAGCCGCCGGTGGTGTGGCGGTCGGCCAGCAGGATCAGCGGGCGCCCGTGTCCGGGCACCTGGATCGAGCCGTTCACGATCCCGTCCGAGACGATGTTGAAACCGTCCGCGTGGGCGATCGGCGGCCCGTCGAGGTGGCAGCCCATCCGGTCCGCCCGCGCCGTGAGGGTGTAGGGCTCGGAGAGGAACGTCCGCAGGCCGTCCTCGGTGAAGCCGTCGGCCTGCGGCCCGAGCACCACCCGGATCGGGCCACCGAAGGTCGGCCGGTGGGCCGGCGGCAGGGTCAGCGGACGGTCGCGGGGCGCGGGCGCCGCGAGGGGCAGCAGGTCGCCCGCGGCCAGGGGATGACCGTCGAGGCCGCCGAGGCGGGTGCGGGTGTGCGTCGCCACGCTGCCGAGCATCGGCGCGACGGCGAAGCCCCCGGCGACCGCGAGGCAGGCGCGCAGGCCCTGCCGCGGTCCGCCCAGGACGAGCCGGTCGCCCCGCCGCAGGTCGTGGGCCGTGAACGGGTCGAGGGCGCGGCCGTTCAGGCTCATCGCGAAGGGCGCGCCGGCGAGGGCGACGCGGCAGATATCCGTCTCGCAGGCGAGGGTCGGACCGACCATCGCCATCTCGATCACCGCGGCGTCGAGCGGGTTGCCGACGAGGCCGTTGGCCAGGGCCAGCAGGTCGGGATCCATCGCGCCGGACCCCGAGATGCCGTAGCGCAGGTAGCCCGGCCGCCCGGCATCCTGCAGGGTCGAGGCCACGCCGGGGGCGATGACGCGCAGGCCCTCAGGCATCGATCCGCTCCAGGGTCGCGACGGTCTCGCCGGCGCGGGCGGCCTCGCTGAGGCCGTCGAACGCGGCGCGGTCGATCGGCTCGAACCGGATCAGGTCGCCGGCCGCGAACAGGAACGGCTCGGCCCGGCCCGGATCGTAGGAGCGCGCGGGCGTGCGGCCGATGAGCTGCCAGCCGCTCGGCAGCTCCAGGGGCGGCGAGACGCCGGTCTGGTTCCCGCCGATCGAGACGCTGCCCGCCGGGGTCCTGGGTCGGGGATCGGTGCGCCGGCTCGCGTAGAGCCGGGGATCGAGGCCGCCCAGATAGGCGAAGCCGGGGGCGAAGCCGATCATGTAGACGCGGTAGTCGCGGCCGGAATGAAGGGCGATCACCGCCTCCGGGCTGAGCCCGGCCCCGGCGGCGAGGTCGTCGAGGTCGGCGCCGTGCGCGCCGCCGTAATGGACCGGCACCCGCCAGCGGCGCAGCGAGCCCGCCGCCCCGTCCGGCGGCGGCCAGTGCGCGGCGATCAGCGCGGCGAGGTCGGCCCGGGGCAGCAGGTCCGGATCGTAGAGGACGAGGAGCGAGCGGTAGGTCGGCACGGTCTCCAAGAGGCCCGGGCGCCCGGCGCCACGGAGCGCCGCGTCGAGGGCGATGACCCGCGCGTTGATCGCGGGATCGACCGCGCGGCCGAGCTCCACCGTGAGCGCCCGGTCGCCGCTATCGAGGAGGCGGTAGCCGGGCTCAGACACCGAGCACCTCGGCCATCGGGCGCAGGGCGATCCCCTTGGCGGCGCAGTCGTCGCGCAGGCGGCGCGCCATGGCGACCGCGCCGGGCGTGTCGCCGTGGACGCAGACCGTGTCGATCCGCGTCGGGATGCGCCGCCCGGACAGGCAGGTGATCGCCCCGTCCTCCAGCATCCGCGCCACGCGCTCCGAGACGGAATCGGGATCGTGCAGCACGGCGCCGGGGAGCTTGCGCGAGACCAGGGTGCCGTCATCCGCGTAGGCGCGGTCGGCGTAGATCTCGCGCGCGATCGGCAGCCCGAGCTTCTCGCCGGCCCGCTCGGTCTCCAGGCCGGGCATCACCACGAAGATCAGGTCGCGGTCGAGGGTGCGGATCGCCCGGGCCACCGCCAGAGCGAGGTCGGCATCCTCGTTGGCCATGTTGCCCATGGCCCCGTGGGTCTTCACGTGGCGCACCGGGCAGCCGGCATCCTGCGCCAGCGCCAGCAGCGCGCCGACCTGGTAGAGCACCGCCTTCTCGATGTCGGCGGGGCGCTCGCCGTGGATCGGCCGCCGGCCGAAGCCCCAGAGGTCGAGGAAGCTCGGGTGGGCGCCCGCTTGCACGCCGTTCGCGGCGGCGCGGCTCAGGGTCTCGTGCATCACCAGCGGGTCGCCGGCGTGGAAGCCGCAGGCGATGTTGGCCGAGGTCGCCACGGTCAGCATCTCGGCGTCGTCGCCCAGACGGTAGACGCCGAAGCCCTCGCCCATGTCGCAGTTCAGATCGACGATCATCGGTGCATCCCTTCTCTCGCGCGGGGTCAGGCTTCGGCGACCAGGTGGGCCACCAGGGTGGCGGCGGCGCACAGATCCGCGATCCGCATCGCCTCGTCCGGGTTGTGGCTGCCGTTCTGGTTGCGGATGAAGATCATCGTGCTCGGCACGCCCTGGCCGGCCAGCGTCGCGGTGTCGTGCCCCGCCCCGCTCGCCATCGTGCGGAACGGCGTCCCGAGCCGGCGCGCGTGGCCGGACAGGGCCTCGACCAGCGCGGCGCTCATCCGCGCCGGCGTGCTGCCGGTCCGCTCGCCCAGCACGAAGCGTACCGAGCGGACGGCCTCGATGGCGGCGATATGCTCGGCGAGCGCCGCCTCGACCCGGTCGAGAACGGCCGGCTCGGTGCTGCGCACGTCGAGGCAGAAGCGGACTTCGCCGGGGATCTTGGCGAAGGCGTGCTGAACCGGGTCGGTGGCGACCTCGCCCAGCGTGATCGTGGCCGGGCAGCCCTCCGCCTCCAGCCTGCCCCAGAGCGCGTCCAGGCCGGTGATCAGGTCGGCGAGGGCGAAGACGGCGTCGCTGCGGTCGCCCCGCGCCACGGCGCCGGAATGGCCGTAGCGGCCGAAGCAGGCCGCCTTGCGGTAGCGGAAGCTGCCGCTGATCGCCGTGACGAAGCCCACGGGGAGCCCGGCCGCCTCCAGCGCCGGGCCCTGCTCGATGTGCATCTCGACGAAGCCGTGGATCCGCGCCGGATCGAGGAGCCGCTCGCCCCGCGCCACCGCCCCCGGCCGCAGGCCGAGTTCGGCCATGTGGTCGCGCAGGCTCCGGCCGGTATCGGCGCGGGGCAGGTCGAGCACCTCCGGCGGCAGCAGGCCGAGCGCGGCCCGGCTGCCGACGTAGGAGGCCGGGAACCACACGCTCTCCTCGGCCCGGAACACCGCCACCGTCACGGGACGCGCCGGCACGATCCCAGCCCGGCGCAGGGCCTCCACGGCCGCGAGGCCGCCGATCACGCCCGCCGCCCCGTCGAAATTGCCCCCGTGGGGCACCGTGTCGACGTGAGAGCCGACCATCCAGGGCGCCAGTGCCGGGTCGCGGCCCGCCATCGTCAGGAACAGGTTGCCGGCCGCGTCGGTCTCGGCGGCGAGCCCGAGTGCCAGCCCGGTGGCTCGCATCAGGGCGTGGGCGCGCTCCTCGCCGACGCCGTAGGCCGCCCGCGTCACGCCCGGCGCGTCCTCGCTGAAGCTCAGGAGCTCGGCGAACAGGCCCGCGCAGAGATCCGGATCGATCGCGAGCCGGGTCATGCCGGCTGCCGCGCGGGTCCGACCCGGTCCATCGGCTGAACAATGAGGCACGCGCCCGGCGCAGTCGCGAAGGAAATACCGGGATCCGGAAGTTCGATGACCATGTCGGAGGCAGCCATGCTCAAAAATACCGCTTGAATGCCGGCGGTATACCGGTTCTGCTAAGGCATCCCATCCGATTTGGCAATGTAAAACGTCGGCGGATGGAAAATTAAATCTCTATATTGAGAGATTTTATGAACGATAAAACAGCAACATAATGCGATCTGCGTGCGGATCTAAGCATCGATCCGCGAAGCGACTGCAAAACATCAGGTTTAAAGATGGCTCAGACCGAGACGGCCGCGCCCCCGCTCCTGAAGATCAGGAAGCTGCACAAGAGCTACGGCACCAACGAGGTCCTGAAGGGCATCTCCCTCGACATCCGAGAGGGCGAGGTCGTGTCGATCATCGGTGCGAGCGGCTCGGGCAAGAGCACGTTCCTGCGCTGCCTGAACCTCATGGAGACGCCGACCTCCGGCTTCATGGATTTCGAGCGCTTCGCCTTCGACTACGAGCAGGGCGCCCGCCGCCAGCCGACGCCGCAGCAGCTCTGCGAGTTGCGGGCGCGGATCGGCATGGTCTTCCAGAGCTACAATCTCTGGCCGCACATGACCGTGCTGGAGAACGTCATCGAGGCGCCGATCCGGGTACGTCGGATGCCGCGCCGGCAGGCCGTCGCGGAGGCGGAGGCGCTGCTCCAGCGCATCGGCCTCTACGAGAAGCGGCACGCCTACCCGTCGAAGCTCTCGGGCGGGCAGCAGCAGCGCGTGGCGATCGTGCGCGCCCTGGCGATGGCGCCCAAGGTGATGCTGTTCGACGAGGTGACCTCGGCCCTCGATCCGGAGCTGGTCGGCGAGGTGCTGGCGCTGATGGGCTCCCTCGCGGCGGACGGGATGACGATGCTGCTCGTCACCCACGAGATGGCCTTCGCCCGGGATGTCGGCACCCGCACCCTGTTCTTCGACGGCGGCGTGATCGCCGAGGACGGGCCGCCCGACGCCATCATCGGCGCGCCCCGGAGCGAGCGGCTGCGCCAGTTCCTCCGGCGCGTCCTGCACCAGCCCGCCGCGCCGGGACAGACGGCGTGAGCCGCCGGCCCATCACCGGGGAGAAGGGACAGCGATGAGCGTCGCGGCGTTGCAGGAGTGGTGGCTCACCCTCTCGGACGAGGTCGTCACCTACGGCCCCGGCTTCCTCTCGGCGACCCTAGTGGTGCTCGGCGTCACGGTGGCGAGCATCCTGGTGAGCTGGGCCTGCGGCCTGCTCGGGGCGCTGGGCAAGCGCTCGTCCTTCGCGCCCTTCCGGGCGCTGGCGAGCTTCTACGTCTGGTTCATCCGCGGCACGCCGACCCTCGTGCAGGTCTTCATCGTGTATTTCGGCATGCCGCAGGTCGGGGTGAAGCTCTCGCCCGTGACCGCCGGCATCATCGCGCTGGGTGTCAGCAGCGGCGCCTACGTGGCCGAGACGATCCGGGCCGGCCTCGCGGCGATCCCCCGGGGTCAGGTCGAGTCGGCGCTGGCGCTCGGCATGAACCCGCGGATCATGATGGTGCGCATCGTCCTGCCGCAGGTCTTCCGCATGATCCTGCCGTCGCTGACCAACGAGGCGATCTCGGCGGTGAAGAATACCTCGCTGCTGTCGACGATCACGGTGGTGGAGCTGACGCTCTACGCGCAGCTCATGATCGCCACGACCTTCCGGCCGTTCGATTTCTACATCGCGGCGGCGCTGATCTACCTCGGCCTCACGTCGATCCTGTCGCAGCTCTCGGCCTATTTCGAGCGGCGCTACGCCCGCCTGTCCTGAGCCCCCCCGCCGCGGGACGGGCCGCGGCCGATCCTTCCCGCCCCGTCCCGAGACCGGAGATCACCATGAACCGCCGCCACGTCCTCGCCCTCGCCGCCCTCTGCGCCAGCCTCGGCGCAGGGATCCTCGCCGCCCCCGCGACCCGCGCGGCCGAGGGCAAGCTGGAGCTGATCGAGCCCGGCAAGCTGATCGTGGCGACGGACAGCACCTTCGCGCCCTTCAGCATGCGCACGCCGAGCGGCGAGCTCGACGGGCTGGAGGTCCGGGTCATGCGCGAGGTCTGCCGCCGGCTCGGGCTCGAGTACAGCCCGGTCAACATCAAGTTCGACGCCCTGCTGGTGGGCCTGATGGCCGACCAGTACGACATCACCAGCGAGTCGATGGACATCACCCCCGCCCGGCAGAAGCAGGTCGCCTTCGCGGACGGGTGGCTCGAATCCGGCGCGCGGATCGTCACCCGCAAGGATACCGGCATCAAGGGGCCGGCGGATCTCAAGGGCCGCAACGTCGGCGCCCTCTCGGCCTCGACCTTCGGCAAGCTCGCCGAGGAGAACGGCGCCACCCTGAAGAGCTACAAGACGGCCGCGGACGCCATGCAGGACCTCGTCGGCGGCAACATCGACGCGGTGATCAACGACGCGGTGGCCGGCAACTACGCCATCAAGGCGCGCAAGCTGCCCCTGGTGATGATCGAGACCCCGCTGAGCACGGTCCAGAAGGGCTTCGCCATCAAGAAGGGCAAGCCGAACCTGCACGCCGCCGTCAACAAGGCGCTCGGCGAGATGGTCGCGGACGGTACCTACGCCAAGCTCGTTACCCCGCTGATCGGCTATGATCCGGCCCCGAAGGAGCCGATCCGCACGCCCGCCATGTGAGCGGGCACGGCGGACGCGCGAGAACAAGAATGGGGAGCGGCTGAGCCGGCCGCTCCGGGAGGACACCATGAAGACCCTCGACGCCGCGTCGTACACGACGGCGCTCAGTGCACGGCGCGAGCAGAGCCTCGGCCAGATGGCCTACGACCGCCTGCTCGACATGCTCGTCCGCCGCGACCTTCCGGCCGGCACCGTGCTGCACGAGCGCCGCCTCGCCGAGATGCTCGACATCTCCAGGACCCCGACCCGCGAGGCGATGTCGCGGCTGGAGACCGAGGGGTTGATCGAGCGGCAACCCGGCGGGATGCTCGTGGTCAAGGAATTCTCCCTGCGCGAGCTGATCGAGATCCTGCATGTCCGCCGCCTGCTGGAGCGGGAGAGCGTCGCGCTGGCCACCGGCCGCATCGCCGACGCGGTGCTGGCGGACCTGCAGCGTCAGATGGAGGCACTCTTGGCGGCGGGCGACCCGGACGCGCCGGGCAACTGGGAGGTCGACCGGCGCTTCCACGACCTGATCGCGGAGCACAGCCAGAACGCGACCCTCGCCAAGACGATCAAGGACCTGCGGCTCAAGACGCAGATGTTCAACCTAAGCCGGATGCCCGAGCGGTTCGAGGCGGTCCATCGCGAGCACCTCGCGGTGGTCGCCGCCCTGCGGGCCAAGGACGCGGCGGCGGCGGCGGACGCGATCGCGGCCCATCTCGAGAATTTCAAGCAGGGCATCATCCAGCGCCTGAGCGAAGTCTGAGCGAAGTCTGGGACGAGGGCGGCGCGATGCACGAGTTCACGGAGCTGCGCGGCCGCGAGGCGGCCTTCCCGGAGGCGGAGTTCGCCGCCCGGCAGGCGGCGGCCCGGGCCGCCATCGCGGGTGCCGGCCACGACGCCCTCGTGGTGACCGGCCCGGAGACGATCTACTGGCTGACCGGCCGCCAGACGGCGGGCTACTTCGCCTTCCAGGCACTCCTCGTGCCCGTGGACGGCGACCCGGCCCTCCTGGTCCGGCAGCTCGAACTGCCGGGCGCGGCCGCCAACACGTGGCTCGACGACATCCGGGCCTACCCGGACGGCGCCGACCCGGCCGCGGCCCTGGCGGCCCTCGTGCGCGGGCGCGGGGTCGCCCGGCCGGCCCTGGAGCGGGACGGCTGGTTCGTCGCGCCGGCGCTCGCGGCGCGGATCGACGCCGCCCTCGGAAGCGGCCCGCTGCCCGACGGATCCGGCCTCCTCGCCCCCCTGCGGGCGGTGAAGTCGGCGGCCGAATTGGCGGCGATCCGGGCCGCCGCCCGGTACGCGCAGGCCGGTCTCGCCGCGGGGCTCGACGCCTGCGCGGCCGGCACCGACGAGAACGCCGTCGCCGCCGCCATGCTGGCGGCCGCAACGGCCGCCGGATCCGAGGCCATGGCGATGGAGCCGCTGGTCGCGTCGGGACCGCGCAGCGGTCTGCCGCACATGACGTGGCGGCGCCGCCGGCTGGAGCCGAGCGACGCGGTCTTCCTTGAGCTCGCCGGCAGCCACGCCCGCTACCACGCGGCGCTAATGCGCAGCGTCTGGATCGGCCCGCCGCCGGCCGAGGCGCAGCGGATGATGGACTGCGCCCTGCGCGCCCTCGACGCGGCGCTCGGCGCGATCCGCCCCGGCCATCCCTGCGCCGCCCCGCACGCGGCGGCGCAGGCCGTGATCGACGCGGCGGGCTACGGCCCGGCCTTCCGCAAGCGGATCGGCTACTCGATGGGCGTCGCCTTCGCGCCGGACTGGGGAGAGGGTGCCCTGCTCTCGCTGTTCACCGGACAGGACCGGCCGATCGAACCCGGCATGGTCTTCCACCTGCCGGCCACCCTGCGCCGCTACGGCGCCTGGACGGTCGGCGCCTCGGAGACCGTCATCGTCACCGCAGACGGGGTCGAGCCCCTGTCCGACCTGCCGCGCACCCTGTCGGTGCGGTGAGGCGTTGCTTTCACAAGCGGAGCTTGAACTGACGGGCCGCCGTACCGCTCCCGCGGTCGCGGACTGGTCGGCGACGCCGAGCGGGAGCCGGCCCCATTCCTGCAAGCGATGCCGGGCCGGGCTTCCCGCGGGGACCCGGCCCACCGGTGCGTGGTGCCGGAGCGGAGCGGGAGGTCTCGGATGAAGCGACGCACGCTGTTGCAGGGAGCCGGCGCCCTCGTCGCCGGCGCCGTCGCGGCGCCGGCCCTCGTCCGCGCGGAGGCGGCCCGGACCCTGCGCTTCATCCCGCAGCAGGATCTCGTCACCCTCGATCCCGTGACGACCTTCGCGTACATCACCCGCAACCACGGCTACATGGTCTTCGACACGCTCTACGGCATGGACGCGGCCTATCGCGCCACGCCGCAGATGGTCGAGGGCCATTGGGTCGAGGCGGACGGGCGCCGCTGGGACTTGATCCTGCGGGCGGGCCTGCGCTTCCACGACGGGACGCCGGTGCTGGCCCGCGACTGCGTCGCGTCGCTGCGGCGCTGGGCGAAGCGCGACCCGTTCGGCGGCTCCCTCATGGAGGCGACCGACGAACTCTCCGCGCCCGACGACCGGACGATCCGGTTCCGCCTGAAACACCCGTTCCCGCTGCTGCCAATCGCGCTGGGCAAGGCGTCCGTCCCGGTCTGCGCCATGATGCCGGAGCGCCTCGCCGCCATCGACCCGTTCCAGCAGGTGCCGGAGCTCATCGGCTCGGGACCGTTCCGCTTCAAGCCCGACGAGCGGGTGCCCGGCGACCGCGTCGTCTACACCCGCTTCGAGGACTACGTGCCGCGCCCGGACGGCCCGCTGACCTGGACCTCGGGTCCGAAGGTCGTCCATTTCGACCGGGTCGAGTGGCGCGTCATCGGCGACACCTCCACGGCGACCTCCGCGCTGATCGCCGGCGAGACGGACTGGCAGGAATACGCCTCGCACGACCAGATCGCGCTCCTGCAGGCGGCCAAGGGCGTGAGCACCCGCGTCCTCGACCCGACCGGCTTCGTGACCATGCTGCGGGTCAACCACCTGCAGCCGCCCTTCAACAACCCGGCGATCCGGCGGGCTCTCTGGGGCGGGATCGACCAGACCGCGTGCATGCAGGGGGTCGTCGGCGCCGAGGATCCCGGCCTGTTCCACGTGCCCCTCGGCTTCTTCTGCCCGGGCACGCCGATGGCCTCGACGGACGGGTTGCAGCCGCTCACGGATCCGCGCGATCCGGCGCGGGTGCGCGCCGATCTCAAGGCGGCCGGCTACGGCGGCGAGACCGTGCTGCTGATGGTGCCGTCGAACTCGGCGCCGCTGCTGGCGCTCGGCCAGGTCGCGGCCGACCTGCTGCAGCGGGTCGGCATGACGGTGGAGGTCTACGCGGTCGAGTTCAACGCGATGCTGCAGCGGCGCAACCGAAAGGGGCCGGTCTCGGAGGGCGGCTGGAGCGCCTTCGTCACCAACTGGTCCGGCATGGATTGGCTGAACCCCGCGGGCTACATCGCCCTGCGCGGCACCGGCGAGAGCGGCTACGCCGGCTGGGCCACGACCCCGCGGATCGAGTCCCTGCGCGACGCGTGGCTCACCGCCCCGGACGAGGCGGCGCGTGCCGCCCTGTGCCGGGACATCCAGCTCCAGGCGATGCAGGACGTGCCCCACTACCCGCTGGGCCAGTACCTGCAGCCGACCGCCTACCGCTCCCGCCTCACCGGGATCCTCGACGGGTTCCCGACGTTCTGGAACGTCCGGCCCGCCTGAGGGGGCGAGTTCCGGGGCCTCACAGCCCCGGGAAGGTCGGCGGCGCGATGGCGTCGGGGCCGCGCCCGGCCCAGTCGAGCTGCCGGACCTGCGCGAGCGCGCGGCCCTGCGCCTCCTCCAGCGCGGCCGCGGCGGCGGCGTAGTCGATCGTCAGGGCGCGCCCGTCGCGGACGATCTCGCGGCCGCCGACGAAGACCTGTCGAACCGCGCGGTCGCCGGCCGAGTAGATCAGCGACTGCACGGGATCGCGGCACGGGCGCATGGCCGGATGCCCGCAGTCCACGAGCACGAAGTCGGCCTTGCAGCCCGGTTCGAGCCGGCCGATGTCCTCGCGCCCGAGCGCCCTGGCGCCGCCCACCGTGGCGGCGTGGAACACGTCCGCCGCGCGGGTGTCGCGGGGATTCTCGGCGACGACCCGGGCGAGGTACGAGACGAGGCGCATCTCGTCGAGCATGTTGTGCGGGTAGACGTCGGTGCCGATCCCCATGTTGACTCCGGCCTGGAGGTAGCGCCCGAAATGGTGGAGCGCGATGCCGCGCCGGGCGAAGACCGTCGGGCAGTGGGCGACCGTGGCGCGGCGCTCGGCCAGGCGGCGCAGGTCCGAGCCCGGGCTGTGCCAGTGGGTCCAGGGATGGTCATCGAGGAAGATCCCGTGGCCCACGATGGTCCGCTCGGTGAGCACGCCGAGATCGTCGAGCCACTCGATCGGCGTCATCCCGGTGCGGCGGGTGATCTCGTGGAATTCCGACAGGGACTGCGCCGCGTGGGTGTGGAAGCGCAGGTCGCGCGCGACCGCCTCGGAATGGGCGTCCCGCAGCAGCTCCGCCGTGCAGGTGTCGACCTGCGCCGGGCAGAGCATGCCGGAGAGGCGGCCGCTCGGGTGCCCCTCCGCCGCCGCGATCTCGGCGAGGGCCTGCTCCAGGCCGCGCTGGCCCGCCGCCGCGTCCCACTCGTAGTCCACGCTGTAGCCGTTGCGGGTGAGCCAGCGCCCGGAGCGGAACATCGGGGCGATGCAGACCCGCAGGCCCGAGGCGCCGAGGAGATCCAGCCAGCCCGCGCTCGGCAGGGCGAGGTCGCAGACGGTGGTGACGCCCGAGAGCGCGAGTTCGGCGAGCGCCACCCCGTAGGCGGCCCGCGTCCCCTCCGCGTCGGGCCGCAGGATCGGCAGGTACTCGTAGAGCGAGGTGTTGTAGAGCCGCTGGCTGCCGACCTCGTCCCACATGCCCTTGTTCATCGGCTCCGAGAACAGGTGGGTGTGGATGTCCACGAGGCCGGGCATGACCAGACAGCCGGAGGCGTCGACAGTCCGGGCCGGCTCGGGACCCGCGTAGCCCGGCCCGACATGGATGAGGGCGCCGTCCGCGAAGGCGACGTCCGCGCCGGTGCGGTAGACGTGACTGCCGCTGTCCGGATCCCAGGCGACGACCCACCGGGCCCCCTTCACCAGCGTGATTTCGGCGGTGGCGTCCGGAGCTTCGTCCTGCATCGATAACCTCTCCCTTGCGTAAGCGGGCGGGCAAGAACGGTGCCTTCCGGTCGGATCGGCGGCCATGCGGCCCGGGTTTCGCTTGAGGTCTTCCGCGGTCACGATGGGTCGGTCGACGTCGCGGCATCGCGGTCGATCCCGATCGACCGGTATTCAGAGGGAAGGCGCCATGCGGCCTCGCGACACCACCGAGCCCGCGCGCATCCTGATCATCAACCCGAACGCGTCCCGGGCGGTGACGGCCGCCATCGACGCCGCCCTGGCGCCGCTGCGGCTGCCGGGCGGCCCCATCCTCGCGGTGACCGACCTGCCGGAGGGCCCGGAGAGCATCGCGACCCAGCGGGACGCGGATTCGGTGGTGATGCCGCTCGTCCGGTGTGTGGCGGACGATCCGTCCGACGCCTTCGTGATCGCCTGCTTCAGCGATCCGGGCCTGCACGCGGTCCGGGAGGCGGCGAGCGGTCGCCCGGTGATGGGCATCGCCGAGTGGGGGATCCTGCGGGCCCTGACGCTCGGGGAGCGCTTCGGCATCGTGGCCCTGTCCGAGGGCAGCGTCCGGCGCCAGCGCCGCACGGTGCGCCAGATGGGCCTCGGGGATCGCTATGCCGGGAGCCGGCCGGTGGAGGCGCGGGCCTCCGAGACGGCGGACGCCGCGATGGGCCCGCGCCTGATCGCGGCCGGTCGGACCCTGGTCGAGCGCGACGGCGCCGACGTGGTCGTGCTCGGCTGCGCCGGCATGGCGCGCCACCGGGCCGCCGCGGAGGCCGCGATCGGGTGCCCCGTCATCGAGCCCTGCCAGCAGGCGGCCGCCGCGGCCCTCGGGGCCGTGCTGCTCCGGGCCGCCCCGTGAGAAGGAACCGGCGATGCAGTACGACCTCCTGATCCGCGGCGGTACCTGCGTGACGCCGTGGGGCACCGAGACGGCGGATGTCGGGATCCGCGACGGGCGCATCGCGGCCCTCGGGGTCCCGGCCGGAGCGACGGCGGAGGCGGTGATCGACGCCGCGGGCCTGCACGTCCTGCCCGGCCTGATCGACAGTCACGTTCACCTGCGCGATCCTGGCGACCCGGCGGTGGAGACGATCGAAACCGGCACGCGGGCCGCGATCCTCGGCGGCATCGCAACCCTTTTCGACATGCCAAACACCGTCCCGCCGATCGCCGACGCCGGGCGCCTCGCCTGGAAGCGCGACTACGTCGCGGGCCGCAGCTGGTGCGACATCGGCCTCTACGTGGCCGGCACCAAGACCAACATCGACGCGCTCGCCGCCCTGGAGCGCGAGGCGGGGGTCTGCGCCGTCAAAGTCTTCGCCGGCAGCTCCACGGCGGCGCTGATGATCGAGGACGACGCGCATCTCGAGCGGGCGATGCGCGCCGGCCACCGGCGCATGGCCTTCCACAGCGAGGACGAGTACCGGCTCCAGGCGCGCAGGCCGCTGTTCAGCCGGGGCCAGCCCTACCGGACTCACATGGAGTGGCGCGACGCGGAATGCGCCTTCCTGGGCACGCGGCGCCTCATAGCCCTCGCCCGCAAGACCGGCCGGGCGACCCACATCCTGCACGTCTCGACCGCCGAGGAACTCGCCTACCTGCGCGACTTCCGCGACGTCGCCACCGTCGAGGTGCTGGTCAATCACCTGACCCAGGTGGCGCCGGACTGCTACGACACGCTGGGCGGCCTCGGCGTGATGAACCCGCCAATCCGCGACGCGCGCCACCGGGCGGCCGCCTGGGCGGCCCTGCGCGACGGCACCGTCGACACGGTCGGCAGCGACCACGCGCCCCACGCGCGGGCGGCCAAGGCGCAGCCCTGGCCGGACTGCCCGGCCGGCCTCACCGGGGTCCAGACGCTGGTGCCGGTAATGCTCGACCACGTCGCGGCGGGGCGGCTGTCCCTCGCCCGCCTCGTCGACCTGATGGCAGCCGGGCCGGCCCGCGTCTACGGGCTCCTCGGCAAGGGCCGCATCGCCGCCGGCTACGACGCGGACTTCACCCTGGTGGACCTGAAGGCCCGCCGCAGGATCGAGGAATCCTGGATCGTGTCGCCCTGCGGCTGGACGCCCTTCGCGGGCGTCGACGTCACCGGCTGGCCCGTCGCCACGATCGTGCGCGGGATCCCCGTCATGCGCGACGACGCGGTGCTGGGCGAGCCCGTCGGCCGCCTCGCGCGCTTCGCCGCCTGACGGGGCGCCCGTCAGGCGGTGCAGGTCTCCGCCACGAGCCACGTCGTGAGGATCGCCACGGCGTCGAGCAGGTCGTCGATCGCCATGGCCTCGCGGGGATTGTGGCTGCCGTTGGCGTTGCGCACGAACAGCATGGCCATCGGCACGCCGGCCTTGGCGAAGGCGGCGGCGTCGTGGGAGGCCGGGCTGCCGAGGGGCCGGGTCGCGATGCCGAGCGCGTCCGCGGCCGCCGCGAACCCGTCGCGGATCCGCGGCGCGACGGCGCCGACGCCCGCCTCGGCGCGCGGGCCCAGCGTCACCGTCACGGCGCGCCGCGCGGAAACCTCCGCGACGGCCGCCAGGAACGCCGCCTCCAGTTCCGCCAGCACCTCGGCCGCGTAGGCCCGCATGTCGAGGCTGAACCGGAACTCGCCCGGGACCGTGGTCAGGCCGTGCGCCGCGGCGTCGGTGTGGAACCGGCCGAAGGTCACGGCCATCGGGCAGCCGGCCGCCTCGCGCTCCGCCCAGACCCGGTCCAGAGCCAGGGCGATCTCGGCCCCGGCCATGGCGGCGTCGCGCCGGAAGCGGCGCGGCGTCCCGACATGGTCGTAGCGGCCGGCGATGCGGACGTCGGGATAGCGGACGTTGCCGGGGATCCCGGTGCACAGCCCGACCGGGATCCCGGCCTCCTCCAGGCTCGGCGCCTGCTCGATATGCACCTCCAGGAAGGCGTGGATCGCGGCGGCGTCGAGGGCCGCCGGTCCGCGGGCGAGCGCGTCCGGGTCGCCGCCCTCCCGGGCGATGTGGGCGGCGAGGCTGAGGCCGGTGTCGATCCGGGCCGCGTCGAGCGCCCCGTCCGGCAGGGCTCCGAGCGCCGCGCGGCTCCCGATGTACGAGACCTGGAACCAGACGCTCTCCTCGGCGCGGATGCCCAGGACGGTGATGTCCCGCTCCGGCTCCAGACCGAGCCGGCGGATGGCCGCGACGGCGGCGAGCCCGGCCACCACGCCGGCGGCCCCGTCGAAGTTGCCGCCCTGGGCCACGGTGTCGAGGTGGGAGCCGATCAGGATCGGCGGCAGGGTCCGGTCCCGTCCGGGCAGCGTCATCGCGGTGTTGGCGGCGGCGTCCCGGCCGATCGCGAGGCCGAGATCCGCCGCGCAGCGCGCCAACACCGCGTGCGCCGCGGTCTCCTCCGGGCTGTAGGAGGGCCGGGTGAACCCGGGCTCCGTCCGGCCGCACCGGGCCAACTCCGCGAACAGGGCCTCGACCCGGCCGCGCTGCGCGCGCACAGCTGCCGAGATGGCGGACACGCGGTCCATCGCTACGCCTCCCCGAGCGCCGGTCCCCGGGACGGGCCCGCCGGTGCCCCTGCCACTTTCGTGCCGGCCCGCCGGATCACCGGGACCGAGTCTGCCGGATCGCCGGGCGCGCGGCCAGCCGCGCGGGTCAGCCCCGCGGCGCGGGGTCGTTGCCCGGCCGGATTCCGGCGGCTATCGCCGGTCCCGGCAGGCGGGCGGAGGTTCTGCAAATGAAGACGATCGGGTTCCTGTCCTTCGGGCACTGGTCGCCGACCGGCGGATCGGCGACGCGCAGTGCGGCCGACACACTCCTCCAGTCGATCGACCTCGCGGTCGCCGTGGAGGAGCTCGGGGCGGACGGCGCCTATTTCCGGGTCCACCATTTCGCGCGCCAGCTCGCCTCGCCCTTCCCGCTGCTGGCGGCAGTCGGCGCCCGGACGAAGCGCATCGAGATCGGCACCGGCGTCATCGACATGCGCTACGAGAACCCGTTCTCCATGGTCGAGAATGCCGGCGCGGCGGACCTCATCGCGGGCGGACGCCTGCAGCTCGGGCTCAGCCGCGGCTCGCCCGAGCAGGTCATCGACGGCTGGCGGCACTTCGGCTTCGCCCCGGCCGAGGGCGAGACGGACGCCGATATGGGGCGCCGGCACACCGAGGTCTTCCTCGACCTCCTGAAGGGAACGGGGTTCGCCGAGCCCAACCCGCGGCCGATGTTCGCCAACCCGCCGGGACTCCTGCGCCTGGAGCCGCAATCCGAGGGGTTGCGGGACCGCATCTGGTGGGGATCGGCCTCCGACGCGACCGCGATCTGGGCGGCGCAGCAGGGCATGAACCTGCAGAGCTCGACCCTGAAGGCGGACGAGACCGGCGAGCCGTTCCACGTCCAGCAGGCCAGGCAGATCCGCCGCTACCGGCAGGCGTGGCAGGATGCGGGGCACGCCCGCACGCCGCGGGTCTCGGTCTCGCGCTCGATCTTCGCGCTCGTGAACGACCTCGACCGCGCCTATTTCGGGCGCGGCACGAGCAGCGACCAGGTCGGCATCATCGACAACATGCGCGCGGTGTTCGGCCGCTCCTACGCCGCGGAGCCGGACCGGCTGGTTGACGAGCTGCGCGCCGACGCGGCGATCGCGGAGGCCGACACCCTGCTGCTGACGGTCCCGAACCAGCTGGGCGTCGCCTACAACGCCCACCTCATCGAGAGCCTGCTCTCGCACGTGGCCCCCGCGCTCGGGTGGCGCTGAGCCGACCTCCGGCCGGGTTCGCCGGCGCCGAGGGCATGCAGCTCCTCGGCCGGCCCTATCTTGGGACCTGGCCCGCCGGCCTACCCATCGCCGCGAGCGTGCGGTAGCCTCCCGTCGGCCCGTCACGCGGTGCCGCTGTGCCCGAGTCCGGCACTTGTAAGGGGATCTCCGGGATGCCGCGCCCGTTGGACTGGAACGCGTTCGCCGATGCGTGGTGCGCCGCCTGGAACGCGCACGATGTCGAGCGGGTGCTGGCCCATTTCCACGACGACGCCGTGTTCACCTCGCCGGGCGCCGCGCGGATCGTTCCCGCTTCGGGCGGAACGGTGCGGGGCAAGGATGCGCTGCGCGCCTACTGGACCGAGGCCCTGCGGCGGATCCCGGACCTCCACTTCGCGGTGGAGCAGGTCTTCGCGGGCATCGACACGCTGGTGATCCAGTATCGCAATCAGAAGGGTGTGAGCGTCAGCGAGGTGCTCGTCTTCGAGGACGGCCGCGTGCGGGCGGGGCACGGCACCTACCCGATCGGCGTCGACAACCCCGTCGGTGCCGCGGCGGGCTAGAGCCGTTCGCGATGCGGCCGCGCCGGCCTCGGCGGGGCCGCCCGCATCGCAACCGGGTCCGTGCGCGTTGGTTGGCGTCGCGTGGCGAACGGGCGCGGGCCCGCTGCCCGCAGCGGGAGACAAACCATGAGTGATGGCTACCCTTCGATGACGGCGCTCCTGGGCCTCCTCGCCCTGGCAGGCTACCAGAACCGCGACAAGCTCGCGGAACTGCTGGGCGGCGCCGGTCAGACCGCGCCGGCGGGCCCCGGCGGCCCGGCCGACGGCTCCAACAGCGCCTCCAACAGCGGCTCCGGTGCCGGCCTGGGCGGTCTCCTCGGCGGCCTGCTGGGCGACAGGCGCGGCGAGGCTCCCGGCGGGTTCCTGCACAGCGGCCTCGGCGAGATGCTGGACCGCTTCCAGCAGGCCGGTCACGGGACGGCCGCCCAGTCCTGGGTCAAGACGGGACCGAACCAGGAAATCGCGCCGCATCATCTGGAACAGGCGATCGGACCCGACGTCCTAACGGCTCTCACCCAGCGGACGGGACTGTCCCGCGATGAGCTGCTCTCCCGGCTGTCCCGCGAGCTCCCCCGGGCCGTCGACCGCTACACGCCCGACGGACGGATCCCGGCCTGAGGTCTGGCCGGCGGACGGATCCCGGCCCGACCTTGGGGGTCGGGACCGTCACGGTCGGCGGGGCGTGCGCGGCTTCGGCGCGGCGAGCCGGTGGGCCGCCGTCAGGGCCGACATCAGGGTCGCCTCGTCGACGATCGCGAGGTCGCACCGCGTCGCGCCCATCCGCCCCCAGCCGCCCGGAACGGGGCTGAAAGCCGCCGGCACCTGCTCGCAGAAGAAGTCGCGCAGGTCCGGGTCGAACATCAGGTTGATGTCGTGGCCCACCTCGTCCAGCGTCGCGAAGGTCTTGCGCGGCGTCCGGAAGGCCGTCCTGTGAAAATGGGGGGCGGAGGTCACCGCCTCCAACGTCGCGATGAGCGCCTTCACGCGCGCGATATCGACGCCCATCGCGGCCCTCCTCCCCTAGTTCGGGCACTCATACAACGATCTGCGTCCGCTCGCGTCCTCTTCCTGATTGTGGAGTTCTCCGCGCGAGAGGATCGCGATGGCGCGGTTGTTCCAGCTCTCGGACGACGCCTGGGCGCGGATCGAGCCGCTTCTGCCGCATGGCCGACCGGGCAAACCTCGGATCGACGACAGGCGGGTGATCAGCGGCATCCGGCACGTCCCGAAGGTCGGCTGCCGCTGGCAGGACACGCCCTCCGCCCACGGCACCCACACGACGATCCACAACCGCTACAACAGGTGGCTCATCGCGGGCTCTGACGGCCGACAGAGCCTGCGACGCGCAGAGCCTGGGGGATTGGCTCAAGAGCCACCGAACTGATCGCCACCATCCCGTCCACGGCCACGCGGACGGTGCCCTACAAGCACAGCCGGATCGCCGACCGGCGGCGCAATCGAGTCGCGCGCCTTTGCGGACACCTCAGAAACTGGCGGCCCGTCACGATCCACCACGATCGCTCGACCCATGATCATCTCGCCGCCGTCGCGCTCGTCTCCCGTGTCATCGCATGGGCCTGAATGAGCCCCCAGCTAGGATGCCGATCGCTCGGTTGAGCCTGTTTCATGATTGAACATTTTCCGGATCTTTCTGTAGCTCCTGGTCAGAGGCGCGACATAGGACCCGTACAGAGAGTTGTATTTCATCAACGTTTCGTCTTTGAGGCCAGAGATGCCGAATACCGGCATCTCGTTCCGACTCGGTCTGTAGGCAGTCCCGAACATCCAATCGAATATAGACAAATTTGTACCGAAATTTTTGTCCCAATGCGCCTGCACCTTGCTGTGATGTATCTGGTGCATATGCGGGCTGATCAGGAATTTATCGAAGAAACCCAAGCTTATCGGAAGATGGGAATGCTTCAGCGGATCGAGAGTGAGAAAAATAAAAACTTTCGATGCGACCCAAGATAGTGACGTTGCCTCAACGACGCTAAGACCGAACAGGAACATGAACAAGCCACCAGGCACGGCAGTCAGAAGCCCTCGAACGATGGCTTCGAGCGCCATCCCCACGGGATGGCCTCGCTTCGATGTCAGAGGGTTCAGAGTTTGCGCCGAATGATGGACTTTATGAAGCTCCCACAGGAACGGCACTTTATGCTCAACATAATGGCAGATAAAATCCGAGAATTCTACGACAACGAACACGACGATCGTGCAAATACTGGCATAAAAAATACTAAACTCGATATTCTTGAAATCCGGGAACAGTAGATGCGCGAGAGAACTATATGCATTGCAGCAAACAGCAGTGAGAAATATGGCAGGTATCACGATGAAACTGCCTGTCAATTTTCCAATGATGTATATTTTTACATCTGTGGGCAAGCTTTTTTCCGTGAGGACATTGAACGGCACGCAGTGCTTCGCAAGTCCACGGAGTGAGAATTTCGCGCGGTTCTTTGCAATATAAGCTACATAAAATGCCAGTCCGAACCCGAAAAACATTGTCCAGGTAATAAGCAACTGTGGCGCATGAATGATTTGCTTGAAAAAATCAGTCATCGCTCCCTCCAACGCAATTCAATCGATTCCAGAAAGGCAGGCGCCCACCAAAGCGATGTGGCCGACCCCACCAATATTGATCTAAAAATTGTCAGATATTAGACCTAGCGTCTATGTTCAATAAGTTTTTTGAGATCGCCCCTATTAACCCACGTCAAGGTCATTATGTGAGCACCCATACGAGCGTGCGGCTCCGTCGCGGTGAGAGCGCTGCAGCACGGGCGCCGGGCCGGCACCTACGATCCGCTTTCGGACTGGAGGCGGGCCCAGCACGCCGGCGGCATCGGGACCCGGCCGGCGATGGGGATGCGCCCGGGATCGGCCTTTCCCCACAGGCCGCCTTCGCGATCGAGGGCAACACCACGCCTCGGGCGTCGCTCTGAACGCCGTCGTCGCCGTTAGGTGCCGATCGAGTCCAGATGCTGGGTCGGCGGCGGATCGGACCGCCCGCCCGACCGGTCACCCGGTCCGGCGCTCGCAGAATCGCAACCGGTTCCCGAACGGATCCGCCACCTCCAGCACCTCGCCCCAGGGCGCCTGCTCGATGCCGGGCCGGGCATAGCCGTAGCGCTGGTCGGTGAGCGCCCGGTGATAGGCCCGGATGCCGCGCATCGGCACGAACACGGTCGAGCCGGGGGTGGCGTCGCCGTGGTGCTCGGTCAGGTGCAACCGCAATCCCGCGCGGGCGACCTCCATGTAGAGCGGCAGACCCGGCTCGAACCGGTGCTCGAACCCGGGCGTGAAGCCGAGAAAGCCGCAGTAGAACGCGCGCGCCTTGGCCTCGTCGAAGATGCGCAGAACCGGCACCGCTTCCAGGAAACGGGGGCCGTCATCCGCGTCCCGGTCCAGGACGGCGCAGGCGGTGTTCCAGTCGTCGTAGCCCAGCCCGGCGGCGACGAGTTCGAGGGCGGCCGCGTGCGGGACGGCGAGGTCGCGGGCTGCCAGCGCGGCGCGCAGCCGCTTGGCCATGGTCTTGGCCTGATCGACGGTCGTCATGGTCCTCTCCCCGAGCCGGCGTCGGTCCGTCGGTGCCCGCATTGCCGACCCGGCGCCGGTCAGGGACACGGTGGGGGTGGGTCGTCCGCGATGCTTTCACCATCCCGGTTCCGGGGCGAGCGGCAGGCAGCATCGGCCTGGCGGCAGGCTACCCCGGCCGCGGCGCGGCCGCCAACAGGTTTGAGGGAAGGCTGACACGGGACCTGCCGGCTTCCGACGGGTCACGACCCCGTGCCGTGCGCACGGCCGGCCGGTCGCTGCCGCAGGCGGCGGTCTACCAGCGACCCGCCGCCTGGCGCTCGCGGAGCGCGATCTCGTCCGCGCTGGGTGGTTTGCTGGCGAAACTGCCGGTCTGGACCGCCCCGTCCCGCGCGAACACCGCGACGTGGACGCCCTTCGGCGAGTGGCTCTGCTCGACCAGCGTCCAGGTGCGGGCCGCCGCCGGGTCGTCCGCGTACCAGCGCTTGCCGCGGCCGAGCATGACCGGGAATGTGATCAGGACGAGCCGGTCGATGAGGCCCGCCGGAAGCAGCGCCGGATAGAGCCTGCTGCTGCCCTGGATGAGGAGGTCGGGGCCCTCGCTCTCCTTGAGGCGGGTGACCGCCGCGACGGGGTCGCCGGCGAGGCGGCGGCTGTTGTTCCAGTCGAGCGCGGCGTCGCTTCCGGTGACGACATGCTTGCGGATCGCGTTGAAGGTCGCGCCGATCGGCTGCTCGGCGTTGTGCGGCCAGTAGGCGGCGAAGATCTCGTAGGTGCGCCGGCCGAGCAGCAGCTCGTAATCGCCGCCGAGCAGCTTGCCCATCGGCCCGGCGAGCGACGCGTCGAAGTACGGGAAGGTCCAGCCGCCGTGCGCGAAGCCGGTCTGATCCTCCTCCGGACCGCCCGGTGCCTGGATCACGCCGTCGAGGGACTGGAAGAGGGAGCCGGTGATCTTACGCATGGGCGGAGTCCCCGCGGAGGGCAGCCTCGATCCGGGCGATGTCGATCTTGCGCATGGTCATCATGGCCTCGAACGCGCGCCGGGCCGCAGCCCGGTCGGGGTGGCTGTTGGCGTGCAGGAGCGCGCGCGGCGTGATCTGCCAGGAGAAGCCCCAGCGGTCCGTGCACCAGCCGCACGCGCTCTCCGCGCCGCCGTGGCCCACGACGGCGTCCCAGTAGCGGTCGGTCTCCGCTTGATCGTCGGTCAGCACCATGAAGCTGACCGCCTGGTTGGCCCGGAAGGCCGGGCCGCCGTTCAGGCCGACGAACGGACGGCCGAGGACGGTGAACGCGACCGTGAGTTCGTCGCCCGCGGACCCGCCGGGGAAATCCGAGGGGGCGTTCATGGGCGCGCCGACATGGCTGTCGGGGAAGGTCGCGGCGTAGAAGTCCGCGGCCTTGCGGGCCTCGCCGCGATCGAACCACAGGCAGGTCGTCAGCTTGTCGCTCGTCATGGCCGGACGCTCCTCACGTGGCTTGCCGCGGGCCGGCGAGGCCGAGCTGGTGGCCCGCCGGATCGGCGATGTTGGCCGCGTAGCTGCCGCCGGGGATCGGGTCGGGTCCCTGGAGGACCGTGCCGCCCGCCGCCCGGACGGTCGCGAGCGCGGCGTCGATGTCGGCGACGTGGATGTACCAGTTCCAGCGGGCCGGCGCGCCGGTGGCCGCGCTCGACATCATCGCGCCGGGGCGCAGGTCGCCCCGCCCGATGAAGGCGTACTCGCCCAAGTCGCCCATCGGCATGGCACCGAGCTTCTCCCAGCCGAACAGCGCCCCGTAGAAGGCGAGGGCCGCCGCGGGATCGGGGGTGGCGAGCTCGATCCAGACGCCGTGGCCGCGCGTCCGCTCCGTCTCGAGCGGCACCGGCCCGAAGGCCCGGCTCGCGCCGGGACGGGCCGGATCCATCGCGGCGAAGACCACGCCCTGCGGGTCGCTCACCATGGCGAAGCGGCCGACATGGGGGATGTCGACGGGCCCGAACCGGACCGCGCCGCCGAGATCGACCGCGCGGGAAGCCAGGGCGTCGACGTCCGAGGTCGCGAGGTAGACCGCCCAGCCGGGGAGGCCGGGGGCCTCGGGCATCGGCCGCCGGATCCCGGCCACGGGCGCCCCGTCGGCCTCCGCGATCCGGTAGCCGCCGTGCTCGGGCATCGGCGACGGCGCGACGCGCCAGCCGGCGACCGCCTCGTAGAAGGCCTGCGCGGCGTCCGGGTCGGACGCGTTCAGCTCGAACCAGATGGGTGTCCCCTCGGCGGGTGGCATCGGGCGCTCCTCCGTGACAATCGGCTCTGCGGCCGCTGCGCGGCGCCCCCTCCGGCCCCGCTTTGCCCAGGCTCGCATTCTCGGTTACACAAAGCAACCATGAAGTCAGAAAAAATAACTGATTTAGCATCCCGGCCTCGCGAGCGCCTGTACGACGACGCCTGCGGCACGGCCCTCGCGCTGGAGTTCATCGGCGAGCGCTGGTCGCTGCTGATCATGCGCGAGCTGGTCTACGGCCCCCGGCGGTTCAGCGAGATCCGGGCGAACCTCCCGGGGATCAGCGCGAACGTGCTGACGCAGCGGCTAGAGAGCCTGGGGGCGACGGGCATCGCCCTGCGGTACCGGCTGCCGTCGCCGGCCAACGTGCAGGTCTACGATCTCACCGACTGGGGCCGCGAGGCCGCGCCCCTGATGCGCGACCTGGGCCGCTGGGCCGCCCGCTCGCCGCGGCACGATCCGAGCCTGTTCATGTCGGGGGCGTCGGCCATGATGTCGCTCGAGGCCCTGGTCGACCGCGGGCGGGCGGCGGCGCTGTCGGCGACGGTCGCTTTCCACTTCCCCGGCGAGGACTTCGTCGCGACGGTGACCGGCGACGGGATCCGCGTGCGGCGGGGCGTCGCCGAGGCGCCCGACCTCGCCTTCACCGGCGACACGATGGCGATGCGCCGCACGGTCTACGGCAAGGCGCCGCTGGACCGGGACGGCGCCGGCGGGACGCTCGCCGTCGCGGGCCCCGCCGACCTGGCGCGGTCCTTCATCGACCTCTTCACCCTGCCGGCCAAGGCGGGCTGAGGTGCCCGTCCCGCGGCTCGCAGGGGGAGGGCGCGCCGCCCGCGAGCGCGCCGACAACGCCGGCGAGCACGTCGAGGCCGATCGCGACGTCGGCCGGGTCGACGGTCCCCGCCGCCCCCCAGCCGACGCCGCCCCGACAGCGGATCAGCGCGAGGCCGATCGGTCCGAGCAGGGCCATGTGGGACGCGTCGGTGGTCACGCCCTGCGCCAGCCGCACGGCGCGGTGTCCCGCGGCCGCGACGGCCTCCTCGAACAGGCGGACCAGACCGGGATCGCACCGGGTGGCATCGGGATCGACGCTGCGCTCGACGGTGATCCCCAGCCGGCGCCGCGCCGCGACCGCCTCGAGCGCCGCGGCGAGTTCCGCCACGGCCGCGCGCCGCGCGCCGTCGTCGGCGGAATCGACGCGGACGCCCAGTGTCGCCGACCCCGCGACCACGAAGGTCGGCACCGGCGCGACGTCGAGGCGCATGACCGTGACGGTGACCCCCTCCCGCGCCAGGCCGACGCGCTCGGCGGCGAGGACGCATTCGGCCGCCGCGGCGAGGGCGTCCCGCCGGCCCGGCATCGGGTTCGCCGCCGCGTCGACGGCGGCGCCTGTCAGCGTGACCCGGAGCATCGTCGATTCCGACAGGGCCTGCACGATCCCGACCGGCGCTCCCGATCGCTCCAGCACGGGGCCGGCCTCGGCGGCGACCTCGAGATAGGCCAGGATCGCGTCCGAGGCCCGGCGCGCGCTCGCGAGGCGCGCCGGGTCGAGCCCGTGCGCCTCCAGGGCGCGACGCAGGGTGACGCCGTAGGCGTCGTCCCAGTCCAGCGCGTCCGGGGCGAGCCGCCCGACCACAGCCCGGCTGCCGAGCTGCCGGGGACCGAACCGGCCGGCCGCGTCCGCGACGAAGGCGACGACCTCGACCGCGTGGCGCGGCGGCGGTCCGTGCCGGATCATGCGCTCGACGGCGGCGATGCCGATCAGCACGCCGAGCGTCCCGTCGTAGCGGCCGGCATCCTCGCGCGTGTCGACGTGGCCCCCGACGACGACGGCCGGGCCGCCCGGGACCGCGCCTTCGATCCGGCCGACGAGGTTGCCGGCGGGATCGCGCCGGGCCGACAGGCCGGCCTCCGCCATCCAGCCGATGACGAGCGCCTCGGCCTCGGCCTGCTGCGGGCTGAAGACGCGCCGCGTCAGGGTCCACGGGTAGGCGCTGATCCCGGCGAGCCGGTCGACGCGCGCCAGGACGATCCCGGCGGCGCTCTCGGGCGCCGCCGTCACGGCGCCCTCGGCGTCACCGCGATCCCGGCCCCCCAGTAGCGGTTGGCGATCAGCTGCTGATTCCGGATGAGACCGATCGCCGTCCTGGCATCGCCGCCCGCGAACGTGCCGACCGCCGCCCCGCAGAGCGTCAGGTACATCCGCTGGTGCACCACGGACTCGAAATAGGCCCTGGGCGGCGGGGCGAGGTCGAGGCCGGCGTCGAGATTCTGCTGGCGCACCCGCGCGGCGGCCTCCGCCACGGCCGCCTGCACCGTCTCCATCATCGCGCGCTGCGCGGCGTCCAGGATCTCGGACGCCTTGCGCTCTTCGGGCGTCAGAACAGGGCAGGCGACAGCCATCGCGACCTCCGTGTCGATCGCCGGTGAGGCTGACCGGCCGGCCGCGCGGCAATATGGCCGGCGCGTATCAATTCGTTACGGCGCGCCGGACCCGTCACGAACCGTCACTTGCGCAGCGGCACGCCCTTCGTGGTGAAGCGCTGGCCGCCGCCCGTGTAGCGGGGTCGCGGCTGGCCCCCCGTCCGGCCCGCACCGGCGCCGGTCCCCGGCGGCTGCGAGAACGGCACCAGCTGGTCCGGCCGCGGCCCGATGAGGTCGGCGCGGCCCATCTCCCGCAGCGCCTCGCGCAGCAGCGGCCAGTTCTCGGGGTCGTGGTAGCGCAGGAACGCCTTGTGCAGCCGGCGCTGGCGCAGCCCCTTGATCGCCTCGACCGACTCGCTGCCGCCACGTTTCACGCCCCGCAGCGTGTTGATCTCGGTGTGGTACATCGCGGTTGCCGTCGCCATCGGCGAGGGCAGGAACGTCTGGACCTGGTCGGCGCGGTAGTTGTTCTTCTTGAGCCAGAGCGCGAGGTGCATCATGTCCTCGTCGGTCGTGCCCGGATGCGCCGCGATGAAGTACGGGATCAGGTAGTACTTCTTGCCCGCCTCCTTGGCGGCGGCGTCGAACATCTCCTTGAACCGGTCGTAGGTGCCGATCCCTGGCTTCATCATCTTGTCGAGGGGGCCGCGCTCGGTGTGCTCGGGCGCGATCTTCAGGCGCCCGCCGACGTGGTGGGTGACAAGCTCCTTGATGTATTCGGGGCTCTTCACCGCGAGGTCGTAGCGCACGCCCGAGGCGACCATCACCTTCTTGACGCCCTTCACCTCGCGGACCTTGCGGTAGAGCCGGATCAGGTCGTCGTGCGAGGTGTTCAGGTTCGGGCAGACGTCCGGAAAGACGCAGGAGGGCAGCCGGCACGCCGCCTCGATCTTCGGGTCCTTGCAGGCCATCCGGTACATGTTCGCCGTCGGCCCGCCGACATCCGAGATCACGCCCGTGAAGCCCGGGGTCTTGTCGCGGATCCGCTCGATCTCGCGCAGGATCGAGCCCTCCGAGCGGTTCTGGATGACGCGGCCCTCGTGCTCGGTGATCGAGCAGAAGGTGCAGCCGCCGAAGCAGCCGCGCATGATCGTCACCGAGAACTTGATCATGTCCCAGGCGGGAATCTTCGCGTCGCCGTAGGACGGGTGCGGGGCGCGGGCGTAGGGCAGGTCGTAGACCGCGTCCATCTCGTCGCTGGTCAGCGGGATCGGCGGCGGGTTGAGCCACAGGTCGCGGTCGCCGTGGCGCTGGACGAGGGGGCGCGCGTTGCCGGGATTGGCCTCCCGGTGCAGCACGCGCGAGGCGCGGGCGTAGGCCTCCTTGTCGTCCTTGACCTCGTCGTAGGCGGGCAGCCGGATCACGGTCTCGCCGGGCCGGCGGGTGGCGGCCTCGTCCGTCGAGTCGAGGTCGTCGGCGGGCAGCTCGGTGTAGTGGGCGGGCACGCGGCGGAACAGGGCGACGCCCCGGATCGCGTCGAGTTGGTTCGGCGCCTCGCCGGCCGCGAGGCGGTTCGCCACCTCGACCACGGCACGCTCGGCGTTGCCGTAGATCAGCAGGTCCGCCTTGGCGTCCGCCAGGATCGAGCGGCGCACCTTGTCGGACCAGTAATCGTAGTGCGCGATCCGGCGCAGCGACGCCTCGATGCCGCCGAGCACGACCGGGACGTCCTTGAAGGCCTCGCGGCAGCGCTGCGTGTAGACGATGGTGCAGCGGTCCGGGCGCCGGCCGCCCTCGCCGCCGGCCGTGTAGGCGTCGTCGTGGCGCAGCCGCCGGTCCGCCGTGTAGCGGTTCACCATCGAATCGAGGTTGCCGCCGGTGACGCCGAAGAACAGGTTCGGCTTGCCGAGCGCCTTGAACGGCTCCGCCGAGTGCCAGTCGGGCTGGGCGATGATGCCGACCCGGAAGCCCTGCGATTCGAGCAGCCGGCCGATGATGGCCATGCCGAAGCTCGGGTGGTCCACGTAGGCGTCACCGGTCACCAGCACGATGTCGCAGGACTCCCATCCCAGGGCCGCCATCTCGGCTCGGCTCATGGGCAGGAACGGCGCAGCGGGCCCGCGCGGCGACGGCGTTCGGACGGGGGGCGCCAGGGGACGGGCGGTGGACGCTTGGAGTTCCATGGTGTCCCTGCATAGGCCTCCGGGGCCGCGATCTCAACGAATGGCAGGGCGGCGGTGGCCGCGGCCGTGCCGCCCGAGGGCGCCCTGCGCCGATCCGGCGCACCTCGAGACAGGCGATGCGCCGCCGTCGCGGCCGGCCCGGCTCAGCGCGCGATCAGCTCGCGGATGCGGGCGGCCAGGGCCTCCACGGCGAAGGGCTTAGTCAGCACCGCCATGCCGGGCTCGAGACGCCCGTCGCCCGGCAGCGCGGTCTCGGAGAAGCCGGTGATGAACAGCACCTTCAGCTCCGGTCGACCGACCCGGGCGGCATCCGCCATCTGGCGCCCGTTCATGCCGCCGGGCAGGCCGACATCCGTGACGAGCAGGTCGATCCGCGCACCCGATTGCAGCACGCTGAGGCCGCCCGCGCCGTCCGCGGCCTCGATCGCCGTGTAGCCGAGGTCGCTCAGCACGTCCGTCACCAGCATGCGCACCGTCGGCTCGTCGTCCACGATCAGCACGGTCTCGCCCGCCTCGGCCTGCGCCATCAGGCCCCTGGCCGGGTCGGGGCCGTCCGCGTCCGCCTCGCCGAAGTGCCGCGGCAGGTAGATGCACACGTTCGTGCCCTGGCCGACCGTCGAGGTGATCCGGACCTGACCGCCCGACTGCTTGGCGAAGCCGTAGATCATCGACAGGCCGAGGCCGGTGCCCTCGCCCATCGGCTTGGTGGTGAAGAACGGGTCGAAGGCCCGGGCGACGACCTCCGGGGGCATGCCGGTGCCGGTATCGGACACGCACAGCGACAGGTACGGCCCCTCCGGCATGTCCTGGGCGTCGGCCTGCTGCCGGTCGATCCAGCGGTTGTCGGTCTCGATGGTGATCCGGCCGCCCCCGGGCATCGCGTCCCGCGCGTTGATGCAGAGGTTCAGGAGCGCGTTCTCCAGCTGGGACGGGTCCGCGAGCGCGGCCCAGAGCCCGTCTGCCCCGACGTGCCGCACCTCGACGCTCGGCCCGACCGTGCGCTGGATCAGGTCGAGCATCCCGCGGACCAGCCGATCGGCGTCGATCGCCCTGGGCGCCAGCGTCTGGCGGCGCGAGAAGGCGAGCAGGCGGTGGGTCAGCGCCGCGGCCCGCCGGGCGGCGCCCTGGGCGGCGGCGATGTACTTGCCGACATCCTTCGACCGCCCCTGGGCGATGCGGGCCTCGATGAGCTCCAGCGAGCCCGAGATGCCCGCCAGAAGGTTGTTGAAGTCGTGCGCCAGGCCGCCGGTGAGCTGGCCCACCGCCTCCATCTTCTGCGACTGGCGCAGCGCCTCCTCCATGCGCGCCCGCTCCTCCCCGGCCTGCCGCAGACGGTCGGCCGCCGCCCGGAGATCGCGCGTCCGCTCCTCGACGCGGGCCTCCAGCGACGCGTTGAGCTGGCGGATCTCGTCCTGCGTGCGGCGCTGCCGGTAGGCCGCGAAGGCCAGCAGGGCGGTGGCGAACAGGCCGCCGCCGCAGACGAGCCAGATCTCCGGCAGCGCCGAGCCGCGCCGGGGCGAGACGCGCTGCGCGAACGCGACGGTCCAGGTGCGGCCGCCGAGCTCGAGATGCGCCTCGCGGGTGAGGCGCCCCGCCCCGGCGGCGGAGGCCCGCGCGGACCGGTGCAGCAGGTTCGCCTCGCTCGGCGCGCCGTCGTAGATGGCGAAGGCCGCGTCCTCCTCGGCCTCCGCCGCCACGATGCTGTTGAACAGGTCGTCGGCCCGGAAGGCGCCGAACACGAAGCCCAGGAAGCGCCGCCGCCGGTCCTCGAGGTCCGGCGGCACGGCGCCGCCGGCATAGACCGGCATGGCGACGAGGAAGCCCGCCTGCTTGTTCGCGTCGATCTCCTGCACGAGCTGGATCCGCGCCGAGGCGGCCGGCTGGCCGGTGTCGCGGGCCCGCTCGACCATGTCGCGCCGCACCGGGTCCGACATCACGTCGTAGCCGATGGCGGCGAGGTTGCGCGGGTTCGGCGGCTCGGCGAACAGGACCGGGCTGATCATCGGGTTGTCGGTCGGCGGCCGGACCCGGGCATTCTCGACGCCCAGGGCCGCGGCGCGCGCGGCGAACGTCTCCCGCGCGGAGGCGGGCAGGGTCGGCGTGAAGCCGATGCCGAGGAACCCGGGATAGAGGCGCTGCAGTTCGATCCGCTGCACGTAGGCCCGGAACTGGGCCAGCGTGACGGTGGCGCCTTCGGCGGCGAACAGGCCGGCGGCGCCGCGCAGGAGGGCGGTGTAGGTGCGGAACTGGTCCTCGACCGTGCGCAGCTCGATCTCGGTGGCGTGCTCGAAGGTCATGCGGTCGCGCAGCGCCGCCGCCTGCCAGGTGAGGGCCGTGCTCAGCCCGGTCGCGAGGAGGCCGGCGGCCAGGATCGCGGGCGGGATCCAGCGCGCCGCGCCCGCCCCGCGGCGGGCGGCGGGCGCGACAGGACCCTGCGATGCGGTGCGGTGGGACAAGGGGCGAGACCGGACTTCGACTGCGGCCCGTGAAAGCAGGCATGCGCCGGGATGCAAGTCCATGGTGGCGTCACCGGGGCGAGATCCCCGCATCGCGGCGGGCGCTCAGGGCGCGCGGCACGCCATCGCGGCGGTAGCCTCGATCACGCTCAGCGCCCGGCGCCGCACCTCCAGCGCCGCGTCCGGGCTGTCCGACACGGTGGAAGCCTCGCGCCTCAGCGTCGCGTCGCAGGCGCACGAACGGTAGCCCGCCGCGTCGTAGCAGGCGTCGTGGCGCATGCACGCGGCATCGAGGGCGTCGGTCGGCGGCAGCCCCTCGCCGCGCTGACCCGTGCCGCAGTAATTGCCGTGGAACAGCTCCTTGCCGGCGATGACCCGGCCCAGGTCGCCCTTCGGCGGTGCCGGCGCCTCTGCCTGCCCGCTCGGGTTGAGATCGTTGGCCGGCCCGCCCGCCTTCGATCCGGAGGAGCGCAGGGCCTTCGGGATGCCGGAGCGCTCGCCGGGCTCGTTCAGGGCCTCGCCGGCCCGGCCGTTCGGGTCCGAGATGTCCGGGAGCGGCGGGGGCGGTCCCGGGCGAGGCTCGCCCGGCTCGACGGTCGCGGCCGGCAGGTCTCGGACATCCTGCACGTCTTGGACGCTCTGGACGCCTCGCGAGTCTGGAACGCCCTGCGCCCCGGACGCGTGCGGGTAGGCGACGAGCAGAAGCCCGAGCGTGGCGAGGAGAGACGGTCTCACGGATGGCCCCTGATTCAGCGGCCCCTCAACTCGAAGCTCGGCTTCTCCGTTCCGGACTTTCGCCCGCCACGGTCACGGAGCCCTGCGGGGCGGACGCGGGCCGCGGGGCGGCACCGCCCGGGCGGCGCGGCACGCGGCGCAGTGCGCGGGCGCACGGGGGCTCATCCCGCGTGTTGGACCCCGGGGTCGCGGATCCCACATCGAGGCGTAACGCGGCCGGGATGATCCCGGCGACAGACCTGAGCTGGACCTCCGCCATGACCTCTCGTCTTCTGATCGGCGCCGTGATCGGGATCGGCCTGTCCGGGCCCGCCCTGGCGCAGAGCTTCACCGCCCCCGCCGGCATCCCGGCCGTCACCGCCCCCGGCGGCCTCCAGGGCCGCGCGACGCTCGCGGATTCGCGGACGGCGCCGGACGGGCGCGCCGGTATCCTCGACGGCGACGGCAGGCCCCCGTCGGCGGTCGGCACCGTCGATCCGCGCCGCCCGCATCCCGGGCGCTAGGGCGCGCCTCGCCGCACCGCTGGTCAGTCCTGGTCAGGCTCGCCCGGCGCGTCGGGCGTCGCGGTCATCGTCGCGGCGGGCGCGCCGAGGGCGCGCGAGACCGCAGCGGCGCCTCTCCGCACCCGCTCGCCGATCGCGCGCAGCTTCTCGTCGGACAGCCGGTGCGTCGGCCCCGACACCGAGATCCCCGCGATAGCCTCGCCGTGGACGTTGAGGATCGGGGCGGCGACGCAGCGCATCCCGATGCTCCGCTCCTCGTCGTCGATCGCGTAGCCCCGGCGGCGGGTCGCCTCGACGTCGTCGCGCAACTGGTCCAGTGAGCCGATGGTCTTGTCGGTGAACCGCGCGAAGGTCTTTCCCCGGAACAGGCGCTCGGTCCGGGCCGGCGCGTAGGTGCTCAGCAGAGCCTTCCCGATGCCCGACGCGTGCAGCGGCGACAGGGAGCCCGGCGGGAAGAAGGCGCGGATCGTCTCGTGGGTCTCCACCTGGCTGACGAACAGGACGTTGCCGTCCTTCTCGACGCCGAGATTGGAGGTCTCGCCCGTCTCCTGCATCAGCGTCCACATCATCGACCGGCTCCGCTCGACGACGTTGTGGCGGCGCAGGAACGCCGATCCGAGCCGGTAGGCCTCCGCACCGACGTGCCACTCCTGCTTGTCGGCGCTGATCTCGACGAGGCCGCGGCGCTCGAGCGTCGCGAGGACCCGGTGCATGGTCGCCACGGATTGCTCGAGCCTGCCGGCTAGTTCCGAGAGCGTCAGCCCGTCGCCGCCCGCCAGGACGTCGAGGACATCGAGGGCGCGGTCAAGCGCCTGGATGGTCGCCGCCGGCTTGGCGCCTCCGAACCCCTTCGGCCGCCCGCGCCGCCGGTTTCCCGAATCCATGGCGCCCTCGCCCTAGCCCACCCAACCCATCCCTAGGATGGAAAAATTTTTCTCACAACGGAAAAAGGTAAGGCGTTGTCGCGGCGCGCGTTTCCGCGCTCCGACCCCGTATGAAAAAGTTTTTCAAGAAAATATCAATACGGGATCGGCGGTGCTATTGTTCCCGTATTGGAGGAGAGCGCCGCCGATGTTCGCACAGAATCCCGTCTTCATTCCCGGCCCGACCAACATGCCGGAAGTGCTTCGCCGCGCGGCCGACATGCCGACGCTGGATCACCGGTCGCCGCTCTTCGCGCAGATCCTTCATCCGGCGCTCGCCGGCGTGAAGAAGGTCCTGAAGAGCGAGGACGCCGAGGTGTTCATCTTCCCGTCGACGGCTACGGGCGGCTGGGAGACCGCGCTCTCCAACACGCTCAGCGCCGGCGACACGGTGCTGGCGGCGCGCCACGGCATGTTCAGCCACCGCTGGATCGACATGACGCGCCGCCACGGCCTTGATGTCCGGATGATCGAAGCCCCGTGGGGCGAGGGGCTTCCGGCGGATCGCTTCGCCGAGGCCCTCGCGGCCGACAAGGCGCACCGCATCCGGGCCGTGCTCGTCACGCACAACGAGACGGCGACCGGCGTCCGCTCGGACGTCGCCGCCGTGCGCCGCGCGCTGGATGCCAGCAACCACCCGGCTCTGCTGCTGGTCGACGGCGTCAGCTCGATCGCGTCCATGGATTTCCGCATGGACGAGTGGGGCGTCGATGTCGCCGTGACGGGCTCGCAGAAGGGCTTCATGCTGCCCGCGGGCCTCGCCATCGTGGCGTTCTCGCCCAAGGCCATGGCCGCCACGGCGACGGCGACGCTGCCGCGGACCTATTTCGACATCCGCGACATGGCGAAGGGTTACCCGAACGGCGCCTATCCCTACACGCCGGCGGTCGGCCTCCTGAACGGCCTGAAGCTGTCGACGGAACTGCTCCTGGCCGAGGGGCTCGAGACCGTCTTCGCCCGGCACCGCCGCATCGCGGACGGGATCCGCGCCGCCGTCGCCGCCTGGGGCCTGGAACTCTGCGCCGCGCGCCCGGACCTCTACTCGGACACGGTGAGCGCGATCCGCACCCCGGAGGGCTTCGACGCCACGCGGATCGTCACCCACGCGGCGCGCCACTACGACGTCGCCTTCGGGGTGGGCCTCGGCGAGGTCGCCGGGAAGGTCTTCCGCATCGGCCACCTCGGCAGCCTCACGGATGTGATGGCGCTGTCGGGGATCGCAGCCGCCGAGATGGCGATGGTCGATCTCGGCCTGCGCATCGCGCTGGGATCGGGGGTCGCGGCCGCGCAGGCGGTGTACCGCCGCGCCCCGGCCGCCGCCCTGCGCGCCGCCGCCTGAGGGGGCGCGCCATGGAAAGCGCCCTGATCACGCCCACCCTCGACGACGTCCTGGCCGCCCACGAGCGCATCCGGCCCTACATCCACGAGACGCCGGTCCTGACCTCGCGGATCATCGATGAAGCCGCCGGCGCGCAGCTGTTCTTCAAGTGCGAGAACCTGCAGAAGGCCGGCGCCTTCAAGGCGCGGGGCGCCTCGAACGCCGTCTTCAGCCTCACCGAGGCGCAGGCCGCCCGGGGCGTGGCGACCCACTCGTCGGGCAACCACGGCACCTGCCTGTCCTACGCGGCGGGCCGGCGCGGCATCCCCTGCACGGTGGTGATGCCGCGCACCGCGCCCCAGGCGAAGAAGGACGCCGTGCGCGGCTACGGCGGCCGGGTGGTGGAGTGCGAGCCGTCCACCTCATCGCGCGAGGCCGTGTTCGCCGAGGTCGTCGCCGAGACCGGCGCGGAGTTCGTGCATCCCTACAACGATCCCCGCGTCATCGCCGGGCAGGCGACCTGCGCCCGCGAGCTGATCGCGCAGGTCCCGGATCTCGACGCGGTGATCGCCCCGATCGGCGGCGGCGGCATGGTGTCGGGCACCTGCCTGACGCTGGCCGGGCTCGCCCCGCACATCGCCGTCTACGCGGCGGAGCCCGAGCAGGCCGACGACGCCCATCGCAGCCTGAAGGCCGGACGGATCATCGCCGACGACGCGCCGGTGACGGTCGCGGACGGCCTGAAGGTGCCGCTGAAGGACCTCACCTGGCACTTCGTCCGCCACCACGTCGCGGATATCCTGACGGTCTCCGAGGCCGAGATCGTCGCGGCGATGCAGCTGATCTGGAAGCGGCTGAAGATCGTCATGGAGCCGTCCAGCGCCGTCGCCCTGGCGGCAGTGCTGAAGAACCGCCCTGTCTTCGCGAACAAGCGGGTGGGCGTGATCATCACGGGCGGGAACGTCGATCTCGACGCGCTGCCCTGGCAATAACGGGAGGCCCACGATGCACATGAACGCCCGATCCGCCGATCTCGAAGTCGGCTTCGACGTCCCCGCGCTGCCCGGCATGCGCGAGGACGAGATCCAGACGCCCTGCCTGATCGTCGATCTCGACGCGCTGGAAGGCAACATCCGCAAGATGGGCGACTACGCCAAGGCGCACGGGATGCGCCACCGCGCCCACGGCAAGATGCACAAGTCCGTCGACATCCTGAAACTCCAGCAGAGCCTCGGCGGCGCCTGCGGCGTCTGCTGCCAGAAGGTCTCGGAGGCGGAAGTCTTCGCCCGCGCGGGCATCAAGGATATCCTGGTCTCGAACCAGGTGCGCGACCCGGGCAAGATCGACCGTCTGGCGCGGCTGCCGCTGCACGGTGCCCGCATCATCGTCTGCCTCGACGACGTGGCGAACGTCGCCGACCTCTCGGCGGCGGCGCAGCGGCACGGCACGCAACTCGACTGCTTCGTCGAGATCGATTGCGGCGCCGGCCGCTGCGGCGTGCGGACGACCCCCGAGGTGGTGGCGATCGCCCAGGCCGTCGCGGCCGCGCCGAACCTGCGCTTCGCGGGCCTCCAGGCCTACCAGGGCGCCATGCAGCACATCGACGGCTACGAGGAGCGGCGGGCCAAGCTCGACGCGGCCATCGCCCAGGTGCGCGACGCCGTCGCGGCGCTGAACCGGGAGGGCCTCGAGCCGGAGCTCGTCAGCGGCGGCGGCACCGGCAGCTACTATTTCGAGGCGGGATCCGGCGTCTACAACGAGCTGCAATGCGGCAGCTACGCGTTCATGGACGCCGATTACGGGCGTATCCGCGACCGGGACGGAAAGCGCATCGACGCGGGCGAGTGGCAGAACGCCCTGTTCATCCTCACCAGCGTGATGAGCCACGCCAAGGCCGACAAGGCGATCTGCGACGCGGGACTTAAGGTGCAGTCGGTCGATTCGGGCCTGCCCTTCGTCTTCGGCCGCGACGACGTGAAATACATCAAGTGCTCGGACGAGCACGGGGTGATCGAGGATCCCGAGGGCCGGCTGAAGGTCAACGACCGTCTGCGCCTCGTCCCCGGCCACTGCGATCCGACCTGCAACGTCCACGACTGGTATGTCGGCGTCCGCAACGGCCGGGTCGAGACGCTCTGGCCGGTCTCGGCCCGCGGCAAGGCCTACTGACGCACCCTGCACACCGTCCGTCATCGCGAGCGCGGCGCAGCGATCCGGGGACGCGCCTCGACGGGGCCCGCTGCCCTGGGTCGCCTCGCGACGCCCGCGATGACGGGGGCGACATGCCGGCTCACGAATTGAGGACACATCCGCGATGATCATCGTTCCCGAGCACGCGATCGACGGGCTGTTGACCGAGGCGGAGTGCTTTACCGCCGTCGAACAGGTCTTCGCCTCCATGGCGCGGCGGCGAGCCGGCAACTTCCCGGTCGTCCGGGAAGCCATCGGCCACGCCGACGCGCTCTACGGCTTCAAGTCGGGCTTCGACCGGGACAGCCTCGCGCTCGGCCTCAAGGCCGGCGGCTTCTGGCCCGGCAACGCCGCGAAGGGCCTGACCAACCACCAGTCGACGGTGTTCCTGTTCGACGCCGATACCGGCCGCTGCCGGGCCGTCGTCGGAGGGAACCTCCTCACCGCGCTGCGCACGGCCGCGGCCTGCGCCATCTCCGTCCGGCACCTTGCCCGCAAAGATGCGCGGGTGCTGGGCATGATCGGCGCGGGCCACCAGTCGGCGTTCCAGCTGCGCGCCGCGCTGGCGCAGCGGCCGTTCGAGCGGGTCCTCGCGTGGAACCTGCATCCCGGCATGTTCGGCCGGATGGAGGCGGTGGCGCGGGAGCACGGCGTGGCGTTCGAGGCGGTCGACCTCGACCGGCTCGGGTCCGAGGCCGACGTCGTCGTGACGATCACGTCCTCGTTCGCGCCGATCCTGAAGGCCGCGCAGGTCCGGCCGGGCACGCACCTCGCCTGCATGGGGACGGACACGCGCGGCAAGCAGGAGGTGGAGGCCGAACTGCTCGCCGCCGCCACGGTGTGCACCGACGAGGTCGCGCAGTCGGTCAGCATCGGCGAGGCGCAGCACGCTGTCGCGCGGGGGCTCCTCGCCGCGGATTCCATCGTGGAGATCGGGGCGGTGATCAACGGCGATCACCCCGGCCGCGTCTCGGAGTCCGAGATCACCCTGTTCGACGGCACCGGGGTCGGGCTGCAGGACCTCGCGGTCGCCGCGGTGGCGGTCGACCGCGCGGTGGCCAAGGGGCTGGCGACGGAGGTGGATGTCTGACGGTCTCGACCCGAAGGTAATACATCTTTCGTCCGAATGCTGCGGTCGACGCATTCCTCGCCGTCATCACGAGCAAAGCGAAGTGACCCATGGTCGCGCGACCTTTACAGACGTTGCGCGGCTCTGGCTTGCTTCGCTTCGCTCGCAAAGACAGCCGCGCATGGATTGTCAATCGAAGAGATTATAAGAGGGCATTACTCCAGCCTCCAGCTCTGGATGCCAGGATCTTCTCAAATCTCCAGCGGACATCGACGTTCGCCCGATCCTGGAGCCGCGCCGCCGAACCCGATGTCTGGATCCGCGAGCCCCTCTGCGGAGGATGAGTAGGCCGGCCTACGCCTCGTCCCGCACGAGGGCCGCCGCGAGGGCGTTGTGGCGGGCGGTCAGCGCCCCGGCGTCGAGGGTCGTCAGGCGGCCCTCGCGCACCACGATCCGCCCGTTGATGACGCTCCAGGCCACCGTCTGCGGCGCGCAGAAGGTGAGGGCGGCGACGGGGTCGTGCAGCGCCCCCGCCATGCCGAGGCCGCGCAGGTCGAAGGCGACGATGTCGGCCGCCATGCCGGGGGCCAGCGCGCCGATATCGTCCCGGTTCAGCACCTTCGCGCCGCCCAGCGTCGCGATCTCCAGCGCCTCCCGCGCGGTCATGGCCGCCGGCCCGAAGCCGACGCGGGCGAGCAGCATGGCCTGCCGCGCCTCGCCCAGCATGTGCGACCCGTCGTTGGAGGCCGAGCCGTCGACGCCGAGCCCGACCGGCACGCCCGCGCACCGCATCTGCCGGACGGGCGCGATGCCCGAGGCGAGGCGCATGTTGGAGCAGGGACAGTGGGCCACCCCGGTCCCGGTCCGGCCGAACAGCGCGATGCCGGCGCGGTCGAGCTTGACGCAGTGGGCGTGCCACACGTCCGGGCCCGTCCAGCCCAGGTCGGCGGCGTACTCCGCCGGCGTCATCCCGAATTTTTCCAGGCTGTAGCGGACGTCGTCGTCGTTCTCCGCGAGGTGGGTGTGGAGCGAGACGCCGTAGTGCCGGGCCAGCTCGGCGGCATCGCGCATCAGGCCGCGGCTCACCGAGAACGGTGAGCAGGGCGCCACCACGATCCGGCGCATGGCGAAGCGCTCCGGATCGTGCCAGCGCTCGATCAGACGGCGCGTGTCTTCGAGGATCGCCGCCTCGTCCTCGACGACCGAGTCCGGCGGGAGTCCGCCCGCGCTCTCCCCGACGCTCATCGCGCCGCGGGCGGCGTGGAAGCGCATGCCGATCTCCTCGGCACCCTCGATGGAATCGTCGAGCCGGCAACCGTTCGGGTAGATGTAGAGGTGGTCGCTCGACGTGGTGCAGCCCGAGAGGATCAGCTCCGCCATCGCGGTCTGCGTCGAGACGCGGACCATCTCGGGCGTGAGCCGGGCCCAGATCGGGTAGAGCGCCTTCAGCCAGCCGAATAGCTCGGCGTCCTGCGCGGCCGGCACCGCGCGGGTGAGCGTCTGGTACATGTGGTGGTGGGTGTTCACGAGGCCCGGCATCACCGCGTGGCCGCGCAGGTCGAGGACGGTATCGGCCCGCTGCGGCACCTCGGCGGCGGGGCCGACGGCGACGATGCGGTTGTCCTCCACGTAGACCGCGCCGCCGGGGATCTCCCGGCGCTGCGCGTCCATCGTCACCAGGATGTCGGCGTTCGTCAGCAGCAGGGAGGTCATCGCGTCTCTCCGGGTACGCCCTGGAGGTCGCGCCGGACGGGCCGCGACGCCTCCCCACGGCCAGATGCCGCCCTCTGGCAGCAGGAACGCCGTGCCGGGCGCACCGTCTCGGGGCCGTCAGCGGGCCGCAGCATACGGCAGCCGCCACCGGCCACCTTGGCGATTTTTCGCAAACTGCTTCCGAAATCCCGGCATGGCATTCGCGGCCAGCCATGCAAGGTTTGAGAGCCAGCCAAGTCGGCAGCGCATGACCCCGGAGCGGCCGCCGAGAGCCCGCTCCCCCGCCCCCGGGCGTGCCGCCACGGCCCGCCCTGCGACTGGCCCCACACCCGCTCCTGGCGGCCCGGACCCGGAAGAGGTCCGGCCACCGCTGCCGGGTCCCCGACGACACCATCACGGGACGACGCCTCGACAGGTCCCGGCTGGCGGAGGACACGCCCATGACGTCTCACGACAGGACAACGCGCGAGGTGGACGCGGTCGACGCGATCCCGCCCCTTCCCAAGCTCCTCGCCTACGGCATGCAGCACGTGCTCGTGATGAGCGCGGGGGCTGTCGCGCCGCCGCTCATCCTCGGCGCGGCGATGAACCTGCCGACCGAGACGGTCGCCTACCTGATCAACTGCGACCTGCTGGTGACGGGCATCGCGATCCTGATCCAGTCCCTCGGCCTGGGGATCTTCGGCATCCGCCTGCCGGTCATCATGGGCGTCAGCTTCGCGGCGGTCGGCCCGATGGTGGCGATGGCGCAGGACCCGATGATCGGCCTGCCGGGCATCTTCGGCGCGACCATCGGGGCGGGGGTGTTCGGCCTGCTGCTCCGGCCGTTCTTCTCCAGGCTCGCGAGCTTCTTCCCGCCGCTGGTCACCGGCACGGTCATCCTGATCATCGGCGTCACGCTGCTGCCGGTCGGGATCAACTGGGCGGGCGGCGGCTTCGGGGCCGCCGATTTCGGCGCCCCGGTCCATCTCGGCGTCGCGGCCTTCGTGCTGGCGGTGATCCTGGTGGTCAGCCGCTTCGCCACCGGCTTCGTCGCCAACGTCGCCGTGCTGATCGGCCTCGCCGCGGGCCTGTGCCTCGCCTGGCCGCTCGGCCTGTTCCGCCTCGACGGGCTGGCCGAGCGCCCGCTCATCGCCCTCGTCACGCCGTTCCACTTCGGCTGGCCGACCTTCCACCTGACGGCCGTGGCGGCGATGTGCATCGTCATGATGGTCACGCTGGTCGAGTCGACCGGCATGTTCCTGGCGGTGGGCGACATCGTCGGGCGCCCGGTGGACAAGCGGACCCTGACCCGCGGCCTGATGGCGGACTCGCTCTCGACGCTGATCGCGGGCTGCCTCAACACCTTCCCGCACACCTCGTTCTCCCAGAACGTCGGCCTCGTGAACATGACGCGGGTGCGCAGCCGCTACGTCACGGTCGCGGCGGGCTTCATCATCCTGGGCGTCAGCCTCCTGCCCAAGGTCGCCTTCGCGGTGGCGTCGATCCCGCCGGCCGTGCTCGGCGGCGCCGGCATCGTGATCTTCGGCATGGTCGCGGCGGCGGGCCTCAAGATCGTGGGCGGCGCCGATCTCGGGGATCGCCGGAACCAGATCGTCGTCGCGGTCAGCATCGGCCTGAGCCTGATCCCGATGGCGGCGCCGAAGCTCTTCGCCGCCACGGCGCCGGACTGGGCCGGGCCGATCCTGCACAGCGGGATCACCCTCGGCGCCATCGGGGCGATCGTCCTCAACCTGCTGCTGAACTCGGACCGTCTCGGTGCCGGGGCCGAGCACCGCGTCGCCGACGCGGAGCCCGCCTTCCCGCACGCGGCCGTCCTGGACCGGGCCTGAGGGGAGAAGCCATGTCGGCCGAAGCGACCAAGGCGCTCTCGCGGCGCCACTTCCTGAAGGCCGGCGCGGCGGCGGGCGTCGCCGTGAAGGTCTCCTTCCTGGCGCCCCCGGCCCGGGCGCAGCTCGCCGAGAGCGGCCTGTCCGCCGGCTCCCCGTGGGCCGCGCCGGGCCGGCCCCGCTACCGCCTCGACGCCGTCGCCAAGGTCACGGGCGCCAAGACCTTCTCCCGCGACTACCGGGCCCGCGACCTCGCCGGCTGGCCCGACGGCCAAGCCCACGCCTTCCTCGTCGCGGCGACCCGCGCCGACCGCCGCTTCGCCGGCCTCGACCTGTCGCGGCTCCCGGCCGCCCTGCGGCCGGACCGGATCGTCCGGCACGAGGACCTGGTGGCGGACGGGGTCTCGGTCCCGCACGCCGACTTCTTCGGCGACTGGTTCCTCGTGCCGCAGGGCGAGACGCCGCGCCTGCTCGGGCAGCCGGTGGCGATCCTGATCTACGCCGACTTCCCGCGCTTCGCCGCGGCCAAGCGCGCCCTGCGCTTCGCCGACGACGTCGTGCAGTACGGTGCCGAGACCGGTCCCAGGCCGCCGGCCCATTACGGCGCCTCGCGCTGGGTGCGGATCGAGGGCGACGCGCCGGACGCGCCCGACCGGTTCTCGCCGTTCGCGCAGTCCCCGATCTTCGCCGGCTTCTCCGGCGACGAGCCCGCCTGGCCGAAGGCCGGCGACGACGGCCCCTTCGCCCGGGGCATGGCGGCGGCGGCCGCCATCGCCGCCGAGATCGACGGCGCCGGCGCGGACGCCCTGGTGATGCGGCGGACCTACCGGTCGCAGTCGACGGACGCCTCGGCCATGGAGGCCGACAACGGCAACGTCTGGTACGATCCGGCCACCGGCACGCTGCGCCTGATGATGGCGACGCAGTCGCCCTACGACGTGGCCGAGGCCGCCGCCGCGCTGGTCTCGAAATCCCGGTTCCCGCTCAGGGAGGTCGATCTCAAGGTCGGCTACACGGTCGGGTACGGGACGAAGGACCACCACATCTTCCCGTTCCTCTGCGTCGTGGCCGCGCTCTACGCGGGCGGCCGGCCGGTGCGCCTCGCCAACGACCGGTTCGAGCAGTTCCAGAACGGGCTGAAGCGCCACGCCTTCCGCATGGACAACGTCCTGCTGGTGGACCGGGCCAGCGGCCGGTTCCGGGCCATGACCGGGCGCTTCGCCTGCGACGGCGGCGGGCGCCCCAACTACTCCGTCGCGGTCTCCTTCGTCGGCGCCACCGCGGCGCAGTCGATCTACTACCTGCCGAAGAGCGACTTCCAGGCGATCGCCCTGGCCTCGCGGGCCGTGGAGGCCGGATCGACCCGGGGCTTCGGCACGCTCCAGACCATGTCGGCCACCGAGATGATGGTCGACGAGGCGGCGGCGCTCCTGGACATCGACGCGATCGACCTGCGCCTGCGCAACGTGCTCCGCTCGGGCCAGCGCAACAGCCAGGGCGCGGTCCCGGCCGGGGCGCTGCGCAACGCGGAGATCCTGACGAAGGCCGCCGCGCACCCGCTCTGGCGGGACCGGGCGGCGCGCAAGGCTGCCTACGAGGCCGTCCATCCCGGCCGCCGCTACGGCGTCGGCTTCGCGCAGGTGCACAAGGATTACGGCACGGGCGCCGAGGCGGCGGTCGCGTCGCTGGAGCTCGACCCGCGGGGCCGCCTGAGCCTGCGCCACGTCGCCCACGAGATGGGCCCGGGCGTCACCACCTCGCAGGCGGTCATGGTGGCCGAGATCCTCGGCCGGGTGCCTTCGGAGACCGCGTTCGGCGTGGTGCGCTGGCCCGAGATGCCGCTGGAGACCTCCGACCAGCCCTACACGACGTCCCAGGAAGAGGAGGACCGCCGGGCGCAGAACCCCCGCTGGACGCCGCGCTTCACCTCGCCGATGAGCGCGACCAACTCCGCCTACTACCTCGGCCACGCCACCCGGACGGCCGCGCGGTTCCTCGTCGACCACGCCGTCTGGCCCGCCGCCCGCGCGCTCTGGGCGCGGGGCGGCGGCGGCGGGGCGCTGGCTTCCTACCACGTGGTCGCCCGCGAGGACCTGCGGCTGGTGGACGGGCAAGTGCTGGGCGGCGGCCTGCCGCCGCTGTCCCTGGAGGCGGTGGCCGCCGAGGCGCACCGGCTCGGGCTGCCGGTGGGCGTGACCCTCCACACCTTCAACCGCTGGCAATGGGCCGAGGCCGAGTTCGACCTGCCCGCAACGGGCCGGACGCGCCTGCCGGTCGACGCCCTGGCGGTGCGCTACGGCGCCGGGGCCCCGCCCGAGCGCCGCGCCCTGATGGCGGATGCGGGCTGGCACTTCGTGCCCCGGGCGGCGGTCTTCTACCCGCCGACCCAGCGCAACAATGTCGGCACGACCTACTACGCGCCGATGGCCACCCTGGCGGAGGTCGCGGTCGACACCGCCAGCGGCGACGTGACGATCCTGTCCCACCACTCGATCCTCGAGTGCGGCCGCCAGATCGTGCCCGAGCTGGTCTCCGGCCAGGTGCAGGGCGGCCTCGCCATGGGGATCGGCCACGCCCTCAAGGAGGTGCTGCCCCTCTACGAGGACGGCCCCGGCGACGGCACGTGGAACTGGAACCGCTACGAGCTCCCGCGCGCCCGCGACGTGGCCCCGTGGAACCAGACGGTGGAGATCCTGCCGCCGCTCTCCGAGACCGACCCGCCCAAGGGCATCGCCGAGGTCGTGATGATCGCCGTCGTCCCGGCGCTGGCCAACGCCGTCGCGCACGCGATCGGCCACCGCTTCCACGAACTCCCCATCCGGCCCGAGCGCATCCGCGAGGCACTGGCATGAGCGCCGCCATCGAGATCAAGGACCTCTCGCTCCGCGTGAACGGCGCGGCGGTCGGTCCGATCCCCGTCCCCGTCGGCACGAGCCTGCTCGACGTCCTGCACGAGTGGCTGGGCCTCACCGGCAGCCGCATGGGCTGCGGGCAGGGCATCTGCCACGCCTGCACGGTGATGCTGGAGGAGGCGGCCGGCCCGCGGGAGATCCGCGCCTGCATCACCGGCGCGCACTGGTTCGAGGGGCGGAGCATCCGCACCGTCGAGGGCCATGCCCGCACCGCGCCGGACGGCACCGTCGTGCTCTCGCCGGTCCAGCAGGCCTTCATCGAGAATTTCGCCTTCCAGTGCGGCTACTGCACGCCGGGCTTCGTCACCGGGGCGAGCGTGCTGATCGAGCGCCTGCGCCGCGAGCCGATCCGCCGCGACGAGGTCGAGCGGGTCGTCACCGAGGCGCTCGACCGCCACATCTGCCGCTGCACGGGCTACGTCCGCTACCATCAGGCGGTGCGCGACCTCGTGCTGGCGACCCCCGGTCTCGTGACCGCCTGAGGCGCGCCGTGCGGATCCCGTCCCTCACCACCCCCGCGCGGCGCGTCGGCGCCGGGCTCGCCGCCGCCCTCGCGGTGGCCGTCTCGGCGGCCGGCCTCGTCGCCTCCGGCGCCCTGGAGCGCAGCGTCGTCGCGCGCGCCGTCGAGACCCCGCTGAGCGCGGAGGCCGTGCGCGGCCTCGCCCCCCGCGGCGCCAAGGTCGCCGCCGCGGCCGACTGCTTCGCCTGCCACACGGCCCGGGGCGGCGCCCCCTGGGCGGGGGGACTGCCCCTGGAGACGCCCTTCGGCACGATCCACGCCACCAACATCTCGCCGAGCCCGCAGGGCATCGGCGGCTGGAGCCGCGCCGACTTCCACCGGGCCCTGCGCGACGGGATCGCGCCGGGCGGACGCCACCTCTACCCGGCGATGCCCTACACGTCGTATCGCGGCCTGACGCCGGAGGATGTCGACGCCCTCTACGCCTACCTGATGACCCGCGCGCCGGTCGCGGTGGAGAACAGGGCCAATACCCTCGCCTTCCCGTTCGACCAGCGCTGGACCCTGGCGGCCTGGAACCTCCTGAGCCTGCCGGCGACCGTCGCCGCGCCCGATCCGGGCCGCTCACCCCTGTGGAACCGGGGCCGCTACGTCGCCGACGCCCTCGGCCATTGCGGCGAGTGCCACACGCCGCGCACCGTGATCCAGGCCATGCGCCCGGACGCCGTCTATCGCGGCGCCACGATCGAGGGCGTCGAGGCGCCCGACATCACGCCCGCGGGCCTCGCGCGTATGGGCTTCACCCCGCACGGGCTCGTCGGGTTCATGCGCACGGGGCTCTCGGCCCAGGGCGGCGCGACGCACCAGATGTTCGACGTCGTGCATTTCTCGACACAGCACATGGACGCGGCCGACCTCACGGCGCTCTCCGCCTACCTGTTCGACCGCGACGCCCTGCCCGCCGAGCCCGAGACGCCGGTCGCCGTCCCCCCCGCGGCGATCCCCGCGGCGGTCGCGGCCCGGGGTCGGGCCAGCTACGCCGGCCTCTGCGCCGGATGCCACGGCGGGGCGGGGGAGGGGATCCCCCACGTCTCCGTGCCGCTGCGGACGAACACCGCGATGCGGGTCGCGGGCGCGGGCGGTCTCCTGCGGGCGATCCTCGTCGGGCTCCCGGCGCAGCGCTTCCCGGGCAACGAGCGGATGGAGGCCATGCCGCCCTTCGCCGCCCTGATCGACGACGCGGCGCTCGCCGACCTCGCGACCTGGATGCGGGCCGAGTGGGGCGGGCAGGGTCAGGCGGTCACGCCGGACGAGGTCGCGCGCCAGCGCGCGGGTTTGCGGGCCGACGCTTCGCACTGAAGGCGGCCGGGAGGAGGGGGCGGACATGACCATGGCTTGTCGGATCGCGGCCGCGCTGCTGCCGCTCGGGATGACGTGCGCGGCGGGGGCGCAGGACCTCGGGACGGCCTCCTCGGCGCCGGTGGCGCCCGAGGCCACGACGGTGGTGGAGGACGGCCCGTTCTTCCTCTTCGCCGACACCCAGATCAGCTACCGCTACCAGTTCCCCACCGTCTCGCCAGGAATCCAGATCCAGCGCCCCGACGGCAGCTTCGTCTCCCGCGCGGCGCCCAAGCACATCCTGAACATCTCCCACGCCGATGCCTGGGCCTACGGGACGAATTTCTTCTCCCTCGACATCCTCAAGTCCGGGTCCCAGTTCCCGGCCGGCACCACCAACGCGCCGGGCTCCGTCGCCGCCCCGTTCTTCGCCGATTACGGCAACACCGAAGCCTACGGGCTGTATCGCGGCACGCTGAGCCTCAACGCGCTCACGGGCACGAAGGCCTTCACGGTTCCCGGCCTCGTCAAGGAGGTGTCGCTGGCCTTCGGCTTCGACGCCAACGCCCAGAACGACGCCTTCGGCTCGAAGAAGCGCGACATCGTCGGCGGCCTGAACTTCGCCTTCGACGTGCCGGCGGGCTTTCTCAACCTCTCCGTGCAAGCCTACAAGGAGTGGAACCGGAACGGGTTCAATCTCCAGCCGGACCGCGACCAGAGCTTCGACACGGTCCCGGAATTCGAGCTGGTCTACAACTTTCCCCTGACCTTCACGGGGCTGCCGCTCAGCCTCGTCGGCTTCAACAACATCGTGCTGCCGAAGGGGCGGGGCGTGAGCAACCCGGCCGCCTTCGCCTTCAACCCGCCCCGCGGGCTCGAATTCCTGTCGCGCACCAACCTCGTGCTCGATCTCGGCAAGCTCGTCTACGATCAGCCCAACCGGGTCGATGTCTTCGTCGGGTTCCAGTACTGGCACAACAAGTTCGGGAACGTCGAGACCGCGACCTTCAAGGGCACCGAGGAGAAGAGCTTCCTCGCCGGCGTCGCGTTCCACGTCTTCTGATGCCGTTTCGGTCGATCAGATCGGTTCCGCCGTCGTTGCGAGCGGAGCGAAGCAATCCAGCCGGCACCACGTTCCCCGATGTCCCGCAGCCCTGGGTTGCTTCGCTGCGCTCGCAATGACGGAGCGGGCTGCACCGACCGAAGCGTCACGCCGCGGAGGATGATCGGGTCGGACGCCGAGTTCACATTGGCGGGACAGTCCGTTGACAGGTCCGAACTGCTCCTAACGATCCCCGCCCATGATTTCCCTGGAGAGCATCCGCATCTTCCTGCGCTCGGCGGAGACAGGAAGCTTCTCGGCCGCCGGCCGCTCGCTGCGGCTGTCACCGTCGGTGGTGAGCTACCGGATCCAGACCCTGGAGGAGCATCTCGGCTGCCTCCTGCTCACCCGGACGACGCGGCGCATGAGCCTCACGGAGGCCGGCCGGATCTTCTACGACCGCTGCCTCGACATCACCGCGGCGGTCGAGCAAGCCGAGAAGAGCGTCGAGACCGCGGGCGCGGTGCCGCGCGGGGTGCTGAAGGTGACGGCGCCGCTCGGCCTCGGCCGCCGGGTCGTCGCGCCGCTCGTGCCCCGCTTCCGCGCCCGCCACGGCGAGACCGATGTCCGGCTGCGCCTGTCGGAGCACCTCCTCGACCTCGTGCAGGAGGCGGTCGACGTCGCGGTCCGCCTGTCGCAGATGCGCGATTCCACCTTCACCCTGCGCAAAGTCGCGGAGATCGAGCGGGTCCTGTGCGCGGCGCCGGCCTACCTGGCCGGGCACCCCGCGCCCGCCGAGCCGGCGGACCTGCTGCAGCACGATTGCCTGCTGCTGCGCTATCCCGGCGCCGAGCAGTTCCGCTGGACCCTGGTCGACGGGCAGGAGACCGTGACCCTGCCGGTCTCGGGGCACATCGATGCCGACGACGGCGACACGCTCACCGCCTGGGCGCTGGCCGGCGAGGGCATCGTCCTGAAGCCGCTGTTCGAGGTCGCGGCGCACATCGCCGAGGGTCGGCTCGTCCCGGTCCTGGAGCACACCCCGCCGACCAGCGTGACGCTCGGCCTGCTCTACCCGTCCCGCAAGATGCTGTCGGCCCGGACCAAGACCTTCGTCGACATGACGCACGAGGCCCTGCGCCAGCACGTGAGCGAGCAGCTCGCCCTGGTCGGCGGCCGGGCGGTCTGAGGCGGGCGCCTCAGGCCGCGACGAGGGCCTCAAGGCGCAGGGCGGCGATCCGTCCAACCTGCCGCAGGGCCTCGGCCCGCTCGGTCTCCGGCGGGTTGCCGAGCCGCTGCTCCAGCCGGGCGAGGATCGCGTCGCGGTCGAGGCCCCGGACCGCGATGATGAACGGGAAGCCGAAGCGCTCGGCGTAGGCCCGGTTGAGGTCCCGCAGCCGCGCCACCGCGGGGGAGGGGCCGCCCAGCAATCCGCTTCCCGCCTGCTCGCGGCTGGAATGCGCGGTGAGCGCGCCGCGCTGGGCGGCCCGCCCGGCGAGCTCGGGATGCGCCCGCAGCAGCGCGAGCTGGCGGACGCGGTCGGCGCCGGCGACCGTCGCCTCCATCGCCGCGTGCAGGTCCGCGCGCCCCGCGAAGGGCCCGCGGTCGAAGGCCGCCTCGGGGACCCAGGGGGAGTGCTCGTAGACCTCGGCGAGGAGGTCCACGAAGGCGTCGCGCGCGAGCGCGTTGAGCGCGGCGATGGTGATCACGGACCTGTCCTCTCCGGGGTCGGTCCCGCCGCCGGGGCGCCGGGAGGATGGTGGGCCGCCCAGTGCCGGGCGATGTCGATCCGCCGGGTCACCCAGACGTCGGAACGGGCCAGGACGTGGTCGAGGAACCGGGCGAGGGCCGGCAGGCGCGCCGGGCGCCCGACGAGGCGGCAATGCAGCCCGATCGACAGCATCTTCGGGGCGCTCGCCCCCTCCTCGTAGAGGCAGTCGAAGGCGTCGCGCAGGTGCGCGAAGAACTGCTCGCCCGACGGGAAGCCGCCGGGGATCGAGAAGCGCATGTCGTTGGTGTCGAGGGTGTAGGGCACCACGAGGTGGTCCCGGCCGGCGACGCGGACCCAGTAGGGCAGGTCGTCGGCGTAGCTGTCCGAATCGTAGAGGAAGCCGCCCTGCTCGACCACGAGCCGCCGGGTGTTCGGGCTGTCGCGGCCGGTGTACCAGCCGAGCGGCGTCTCGCCGGTCAGGCTCCGGATCGTCTCGACCGCGCGGGCGAGGTGCTCCCGCTCGATCGCCTCCGGGACGTCCTGGTAGGGCAGCCAGCGCCAGCCGTGGCCGGCGATCTCGTGGCCGTCGCGGAGAAAGGCCTCGACGGCGGCCGGATTGCGGGCGAGCGCCTGCGCGACGCCGAAGACCGTGAGGGGCACGCCGCGCTCGCGGAACAGGCGCAGGATCCGCCAGACGCCCGCGCGCGCGCCGTACTCGTAGAGGCTCTCCATGCTCATGTGCCGCGCGGGGAAGGGCGTGGCCCCGGCGATCTCGGAGAGGAAGATCTCGGCGTGGGGGTCGCCGTCGAGGACGGAGCGCTCGCCGCCCTCCTCGTAGTTCAGCACGAACTGGACGGCGACGCGGGCGCCGCCGGGCCAGCGGGCGTCGGGCGGCGCCTCGCCGTAGCCGACGAAGTCGCGCGGGGGGCCGTCTGTATCCGGTGCGGTCACGGGCGGGATCCTGCGTTGGCGCGAATAGACGGGGTCCGACGGTTATCGCGCGGCGAGCCAGCGGGCGAGCGCCGCGCGCTCCTCGGGCTGCATGTCGGTGATGTTGTTCGGCGGCATCGCGTGCGTCAGGACGGCCTGCAGGCGGATGGCCGGCGCGAAGCGCGCGACGTGCTCGGGGCTGTCGAGGAGCACGCCCTTGGGCGGGCTCGTCAGGCCCGGCCACAGGGGCTCGGCGGCGTGGCACATGGCGCAGCGCGTCCCGACCACGGCCATCACGGCGTCGTCGACCGCGGGGCCCTCGAGCGCGCCCGCCCCGGCCGCCGCGAGGCTGATCGCCGGGGCCGGAGCCGGGGCCGCCTCGGCGGCGGTCGACAGGCCGATTTGCTCGCGGGCGCCCGGCGACGAGGCGACGCTGATCGCGACCGCCACCGCCACACAGGCCGTCGCGACGCCCCAGGTCCACCAGCGGTCGCCCCCACCGGCGTTGCGCACGTTGAAGTAGTGGCGGACGACGCCGCCCGCGATCACCACGAGGCCGACGATGGTCCAGCTGTAGGGCGAGGACCACGCCATCGGGTAGTGGCCGGACAGCATGAAGAACAGCACCGGCAGCGTCAGGTAGTTGTTGTGGGACGAGCGGTTCTTCGCCTGCTTGCCCCAGGCGGGGTTCGGGACCCGGCCCGCGACCAGCTCGGCGATCGCCTTGCGCTGGTTGGGCATGATGACGAAGAACACGTTGCCGGTCATCCAGGTCGCGATCACCGCGCCCGTGTGCAGCATCGCGGCCCGGCCGGAGAAGACCTGCTGGAAGCCGTACGCGAAGGCGACGACCGTGAGGAACACGGCGGCCGCGAGCAGCGGCGGCCGGTTGGCCAGGGGCGAGCGGTTGAGCCCGTCATAGATCAGCCAGCCGAGGGCGAGGGCGCCGAGGCCGATGGCCGCCCCGGTCATCGGCGTGATCACGCGGACCGCCGGATCGATCAGGTAGAGGTCGGCCTGACCGTAATAGACCCAGCACAGCAGCGAGAAGCCCGACAGCCAGGTCGCGTAGGATTGCCATTTGTGCCAGATCAGGTGCTCCGGCATCCGGTCGGGCGCGACGAGATACTTGCGCACCTGGTAGAAGCCGCCGCCGTGCACCTCCCAGGCCTCGCCGCCCTTGCCGGTCGGGATTGCCGGAATGGCGCGCAAGCTGGCGTCGAGATGCATGAAGTAGAACGACGCGCCGATCCAGGCGATCGCGGCGACGACGTGGGTCCATCGAATGAGGAACCCGCCCCATTCGTGCAGGATCGGATACATGGGACGGATCCTCCGCGATCTGTCGTGGGGCCGGGTTCGGCCTCGATGTCGGCTCGTGGTTCGGCCCGAGCCGCGACCCCGGGTGTGCCCCGAACCGCGGCCGGCAGCGACCCGCCGCGGCGCCAAGGACCTTCAAAATCGTTCGGAAAATGCCGGGCGCTTTCCGGGTTGTCCGAGCCCCCCGCCCCGTGCTCGTCTCCACCGTCTCCTTCGGCCCGACAGACCTTCGCCCGCCTCGGGCCGCGGGCGCGGGCCTTTCCGTCCGGGAGGACGCCGATGGGCCATCTTTCGACACACGTCCTCGACACGGCCGCCGGCAAGCCGGCGGCCGGGGTCACCGTCGAGCTCCGGCGCCTCGCCGGGGACGGCAGCGGGGACGGCACCGGGGAGACCGTCGCGTCGGCCACGACCAACGGCGACGGACGGACCGACGCCCCCCTGCTCGCGGGCGACGCCCTGACGCCCGGGACCTACGAGCTCGTCTTCGCCGTTGGCGCCTATTTCGCCGGGACGGGTGCCGGCGCCGAGCGGCCGTTCCTCGACCGCGTGCCGGTGCGCTTCTGCGTCTCGGACCCGGACGCCAAGTATCACGTCCCGCTGCTCATCACGCCGTGGAGCTACTCCACCTATCGCGGGAGCTGACACGGGATCGGCCGGCATCGGCCCGGGCGGAGCCTGCCGGAGCGCCGGAACTCAGCTTTCCGACCGCGCCCCGGCGGCGCGACCGGTCGCCTCCCGGGGCGAGTGGCCGAACAGCGCCTTGTAGGCCCGGCTGAACGCCGCCTCCGACTCGTATCCGACGCGCAGGCCGATCTCGCCGACGCGGGCGTCGCCCGCGGCGAGCATGTCCCGCGCGAGGTTCAGGCGCCACTCGTTCTGGTAGCGCAGGGGTGAGCGACCGACGAGCGCGTTGAACCGCTCGCAGAAGCTCGACCGCGACATGCCGGCGACGTCCGACAGGGCCTCCACGCTCCAGCGCTGCAGCGGCCTCTCGTGCATGACCTTGAGGGCGCGGGCGATGCGGGGATCGGCCAGGCCGGCCAGCCACCCCGACGTCCGGCCGAGATGAACCCAGGTCCGCAGCGTGCGGATGACCGCGAGGTCGATGATGCGCGAGATCATCAGGGCCGCGCCGGGTTCGGCGTCGGTCGTCTCGACCAGCAGGAAATGCACGAGGCCGTCGAGCCATCCGGCGCCCTCCTCGCGCCGGATGCAGATCTGCTTCGGCAGGAGCGCGATCATGCTGCGGAGCGTGTAGGGATCGAACCAGAACCGGCAGGCGACGACGTCCGCGCCCTCGGCGGCGACCAACCGCCCGGTTCCGAGGCCGCGGGGCAGGAACAGCAGGTCGCCGGGGCCGACCGCGAGGGACTCGCCGTCGCCTTCGAGGATGAGGGCGCCCGCGATCACCACGAGGACGTGGCCTGCGCCGGCATCCAGATCCAGGCGCTCGCCCGGCGCGACCGGCCGGGACTCGACGCGGTCCCCGGTGAGGCGGATCTGCGCGAGCACGTGGGACAGCAGGTCGCCGGACGCGGCGCTGCGCGGCCCGCCCTCCGGAAGATCGGTCAAGTTTTCCAGCGTTTCCGACATGGCTGGCCCCGGCTCCCGATCCTAAACGTGGGCCCATCGAAGCGCGTATTCGCTCGGCGCGTCCGGATCTACGAAGCTATAAATCGGCATATATCGTGTCCATCTGCCTTGTTCACGAATAGATCCGGTCCGTCGAGCCGCGCTCAGTACACGAAGGAGCCGACGATGAGAACCGACCCGCAGCGCGATCGCGGTCCTGCCTTGCCCTGGCTCACCGCCTACTACTTCGTGCGTGCCGGCGTCGCCGCCGCCTGGGTGGCCGCCGCGCTCGGCCTCGGGAGAGGCATGCCGGCGGTCGCCGCGACGCTCTTGGTCGCCTATCCCGCCTGGGACGCGCTCGCCAACCTGGCCGACGCCCGGCGCAACGGCGGCCTCGCGGGCAGTCCCAGCCAGGCCCTCAACGCGGCGATCAGCGCGGCGACCGCGATCGCGGTCGCGGTCGCGGTCGCCCTCGGACGGGGCCCGAACGCGGTGCTCGCGGTGTTCGGCGCCTGGGCCATCCTCTCGGGACTGCTCCAGCTTCTCACCGGCGCGCGCCGCTGGCGGGCCGGCGCCCAGTGGGCCATGGTCCTGAGCGGCGCGCAATCGGCGCTCGCCGGCGGCTTCTTCATCCGGCAGGCGGCCGGCGCCGCGGTCCCCGGGATCGTGGATGTCGCGCCCTACGCGGCGTTCGGCGCCTTCTACTTCCTCGTCTCCGCGGCCTGGCTGACGGTGACGCGCCTGCGGGACGCGTCGCGGGCGCGCGCCGCCTAGGCGCCGATGCGGCCGGGCGGATCCGACCTCGATCATCGCCCCGGCCCCCGGACATCCGCACCGTCGTCCCCTCCCGACCGCCGTCGGACAGCAGAGGCCATGGTCCATGGGCGCGCGAACGAGCGTGAAGCCGCGGAGGAACGCGGTCGAGGCCTACCTCCACGTCCTGCACGCGCTGATGCTGCGCGACATGCGCACCCGCTTCGGCGCGTCGATGTGGGGCTACGGGGTCGTCGTTCTCTGGCCGTGCGTGCACGTCTTCGTGCTGATCACGATCTACACGGTTCAGAAGCTGCCCGCGCCGCTCGGCGACGACAGGGCCCTGTTCTTCGCGACGGGCGCCGTGCCCGTGCTCGTCTTCCAGTACATCTCGCGCGAAGTCATGAAGTCCGTGATCGTCAACCGGCCGCTGACCTACTACCCGCAGGTCAGGCTGTTCGACCTGGTGTTCTCCCGCGTGCTCGTCGAGATCGTCACCGGCTTCCTGGCCCTGCTGGTCGTGAGCGGTGTCCTGGTCGCGCTCGGCACGAACCCGGTCCCGGCGGACCCGCTGACGGCGGTGGGCGGCTACCTCGCCGCGATCGCGCTCGGGATCGGGATCGGCACGATCAACGTCGCGATCATCGGCTTCTTCCCCGGATGGCTGATCGGCTACGCCCTGTTCAGCATCATCCTCTACGTGTCCAGCGGCGTCCTCTTCCTGCCGAGCTACTTGCCGGAACGGCTGTACTACTGGGCCAAGTTCAATCCGGCCCTGCAGGTCGCGGAATGGATGAGGTCGGCCTACTACCCGGCTGCCGGACTGCAGGTCGACCATCTCTACGTCGTCGTGTTCGGCCTGACCGCGGCGTGTGTCGGCCTGGGCCTGGTCGTGCGCGGCGGCGGCCAGCTGCGAGGCTGAGCGGGGACGCGTCCGATCGGCCCGGGCGCGGAGGACGCGGCTCAGCCCGATCGCGCGTCCGACGACGGCGACGTCGCGCCGCCGCGGTGGGCGATCAGGTCGATCTCGACCAGGGCGTCGTAGGCGAGCCCCGTCGTGCCCACGCAGGTGCGGGCCGGCAGCCGGTCGGGCGGGAAGAAGGATTTGTAGGTGGCGTTGAAGGCGGCGTAGTCGCGCTTGAACTCGGTCAGGAACGCGCGCGCGACGACGACGTTCTCGAGGCCCAGGCCGAGGCCGGCCAGGACCGTCGCGAGATTGGCCATCACGTTCCGGGTCTGCGCCTCGATCCCGTCGGGCAGGACGCCGGGCCCGTCCGGCGTGTCGGGCATCTGACCCGTGACGAAGACGAAGCCGTCGACCTCGACCGCGTGGCTGAAGGGGGCGACCGGCTGCGGCCCTCCGGAGACCATGTGGAACAGCATGGCCGACGAGGCGGACTGGGGTTGCGGCACCGCGATCTCCCTTGCGACGGGCGCGACCCGCCCGATCTCCGTGATCCAGGTCCGCGACCGTAGGGTCACGATCAGGCCGGGGATAGTGTCGGATGCGGCGGTCCGATCCGATCCGCGCCATGCCCGGTGGAGAGGGTCAGAAGAAGCGCCGGATCTCCTCCGCGATCGCGTCGCCGTCCGTCTCCAGGGCGAAGTGCCCGGTGTCGAGGAAGGTGACGCGGGCCTCCGGGATGTCGCGCCGGAACGCCTCGGCTCCGGGCGGGATGAAGAACGCGTCGTTGCGCCCCCAGACGGCGAGGAGCTTCGGGCGGCGGGCGCGGAAGAAGGCCTGGATCAGCGGGTAACGCTCGAGATTGCGCTTGTAGTCGAGCTTGAGCGTGACTTGCCGGTCGGCATTGCCCGGCCGCGCCAGGATGGCCGCGTCGAGCGTGTAGGCCTCGGGCTCGATGCGGGACGGGTCGGGCACACCCTGGACGTAGGCGGCCCTGACGCCGTCGAGGGTCATGCGGGCGCGGATCGCCGCGACGGCGGCCGCGTTCGGCGCGGCCCAGTAGGCCCGCAGCGGCGCCCAGGCCGCGTCGCCGAGCCCGTCGAGATAGGCGTTGCCGTTCTGGGACACGATGCCGGCGACGCGGTCGGGATGGGCGAGCGCCAGATCCCATCCGACCGGCGCCCCGTAATCGAACGTGTAGAGGATGTAGCGGTCGAGGCCGAGCGCGCCGACGAACGCCTCCGTCGTGCGCGACAGCGACGCGAAGTCGTAGACGTAGGCGCGATCCTCCGGGACATGCGTGAACCCGAAGGAGGGCAGGTCTGGCGCGATCAGGCGGAAGCGATCGGCCAGCCTCGGCATGAGGTGCCGGAAGTAGAAGGACGAGTTGGCGAAGCCGTGCAGCAGCAGGATGACCGGGGCGTCGGGGCGACCGGCCTCCCGGTAGAAGACGTCTACGCCGTCGGCCCGGACCGTGCCGTGGCGGACCTCTCCGGCCCGCGCGGGGTGGACCTCCGCCCGCACGGTGCCCGACGCCGCCGCGCCCGTCGCCAGCACGCCGCCGGCGAGCACACGCCGCCGCGTCGCGCGGGCCGGTCCGCGCGCCGTCATCTCGTCTCCGTGCGTGTGTCGCGTCATGGCGCGCCTCATCCTGGCGGGACGGCATGCGTCGGGATCGTCACCGCCGGGTCGGACGGCGCGACCGTCGTGCGGGACGGCGATCGGCCTGGCCGGGCCGCGGCCCGGACGGGCGAACCCGACGGCGCGACCATGATGCAGGGACGCGGCGCGCTCCGGAACAGCGAGTCGTCGCAATTCACCATTCCCTGCCGTGAAACGGTCGACGGCCGCCGCGGCGGCGACCGCGGGCTTCCCGAAGGCCCGAAGCGCCGCCCCGGCGCTAGAGGCCGAGGTTGCGGCCCGGATGCGCGTCGGCGAGCTTGGCCCGGCGGACGTAGCCCCGCATCGTCTTGAGATCCCGGTGGCGGGAATGCGCCATGATCTCCTCGTCGCGCGATCCGCGCCTGTACGCCTCGGTGATGAAGCCCGCGCGGAACCCGTGGGCGGAGATGCGCTCGCGCGGTCCGGCGACGAGGCCGGCTTCCGCCGCGCGCTTCTGAACGATGCGGCCCACCGAGTCCGGATGCAGCCCGTCGTCCATCACGGTGCCGTCCGCCCGGACGGCCCGGAAGACGTAGCCGTCGGCCGGCGCCGCCTGCAGCCAGCGCCGGAGCGCGGCAATCGGACAGGTCGCGGGGCTCCCGCCCGCCAGGACGGTCACGACCGTGCCCTCGCCGTCCTGATCACCTTTCGAATGCGGCAGGAAGACATCGACGGCGCCGTCCCGGAACGCGAGATCTTCGTGGCGGATCCGCGCGACCTCGGAGCGCCGGAACGCGCCGGCGAAGCTCAACAGGAACAGGGCGCGGTCCCGGAGCGCGGCCACCGTCCCTTCGCAGGCGGCGACGATCCGGAGCGTTTCGGGCACGCCGAGCGCGGCGGCCTGCTTCTTCGGCCTGCCGTAGCGCCGGAACATCCCGCGCAGCGCCGCCCGGACGGCCGGATGGGCCGGGATCCACGGCAACCCCTGGAGCTTGTGCGCCTGACCGATCGTGACGAGCCGACGCTCGATCGTCGCGCGCTTGTGGGTCTCGGCCATGGAGGTGAGGTAGCTCGCCACCTGATCTGGACCCGCGGGGAGGGGCGCGAGATCGTGGCCGCCGCACCAGCGCGCGTAGTGCTGCCAGTCGGCGCGGTAGGCCCGACGGGAATTCTCCGAGAGCGCCTCGTCGGCGAAGGCGCGGGCGCGGGCGGCAAGCGTGGCGGGCAGCGTCATGGCTCTCTCCCTCGGTCGCGCCTGAGCGTGACGCTACGTCTGATAAGAAAGGGTTATCAGACGCTGGCCGATGCGGCGCGGCCCGGGCCTCCCCGCTCGCGGAGGAGGGTGGGCTGCGTGCCTCGCGAACGGTCCACGAGCGGACAGGATATCCGCGCTCCGCGGCAGGTCGGGAACGGCGCGCGATCGCGCGGATCTGCGGGCCGGCATCACCCGCCGCGGCGAGTCGGAGCGTCCGGCGGAACCGTGTGATCGGGTCGGGGGTGGCGCCACCTCGCCTCCGCATCCGGGCAGACGGTCCGCCAACGGTCCGAGCCAGCCGCCCGGCCCGCCGGCAGTGCTTCTCCGGTTCGTCCGGATGGTCACCCCCCGGCAGCGTCGCTGCGCCCGGGTCGCGACGTTGGAACACCGCCGCGGGAAGGTGTCCGTGATTGCGGTCACGCGCTCGACGGAAGTTCATCCAGCGGTTGTAAAGCACGCCGCGGAATTTTAATCCCGGACGAGCGCGGTTTTTATTGATCACGCTCTGACGCCGAGCGCGCAACCTCAAATCACTATTGGATATCCCTGGCAAGAAGACCGCGATCTTTAACCTGCATTTAGTTTCGCACCCGCATCTTGGCTCAACGCCTTCCGCATTGAGCAAGCTGCGGAGCTCTCTGCGATCCTGAACACTGGAGGGGATGTCATGGGTCGGTTTCGCAATTTGCGATTGGGCACCAAGATCGCGATACCGGCCGCCCTGCTGCTCGCGACCGCCATCGGCATCGTCTTCTTCGCGCGGTCGGCGATCGACGAGCTCGAGAAGAACACCCAGCAGATCGTCGACGTGGCCGCCGTTCGCGCCGTCACAGCGCTGCAGATGGCGCTGGCCATGAGCAACGCGACGATCTCTGAGAAGAACATCATCATACAGACCGATCCGGCCACGATGGCTGCCGAGCGTCAGCACTTCCAGCGCGAGCGGACGCTCGCCTACGAGGCGATCGACCGCCTCATCGCCCTCGCGGACACCCCGGCTCGGCATTCGGCGAACGCAGCCATCAAGGTCGATATGGGCGCGTATTTCGCGGCGGCCGACCGCGCCATCGCCCTGGGCATGAAGAACGATGCCGAAGGGGCCCGGACGATCTCGGTCGACGAGGGCCGCCCCGCGCGGGCCAAAGTGCTGGAAGGCGTCCAGATGCGGACCGAGACGAACGCCAGGGAGCTCAGAGCCTCCAGGGACCACGCCGTCGCCGTCGCCGAGCAGATCAAGCTGACGCTCACGGTCATCGCCGCGTCGGGCCTTCTCGTCGCATTCGGGATCCTCGGCGGGATCGTGCTGTTCGGGATCAACCGGCCGCTGGCCAGCCTCGTCGGCGTGCTGCAGCGGATGGCCAGGGGCGAGGTCGACGCCGAGATCGAGGAGGCCGCCCGCGGCGACGAGATCGGTGCCGTCGGCAAGGCGGTCGAGGGCATCAAGGCCATGGTGGCGCAGAAGGCCGCCGAGCAGGCCGAGATCCGGCGCATTGCCGACGCGGCGGCGGCCGTCGAACGCAAGCGGACGATGGTCGAGCTCGCCGACGGTTTCGAGCGCGCGGTCGGCGGGATCATCGGCATGGTCTCGTCCTCGGCCACCGAACTCCAGGCCACGGCGCAGACGATGACGGCGACGGCCACCGAGACGGCCAGCCGGTCGACCACCGTGGCGGCCGCGGCCGAGGAAGCCGCCAGCAACGTCAACACGGTCGCCGCCGCCGCCGAGGAACTCGGCTCCTCGGTTCAGGAGATCGGCCGGCAGGTCGACGGCTCCGCCGACATGGCGCGGGTGGCGGTCAACGAGGCCGACCAGACCGGCGCGCTGGTGCAGGAACTGAGCGCGTCGGTCGCGCGCATCGGCGACGTCGTCGGCATGATCTCGACCATCGCGGGACAGACCAACCTGCTCGCCCTGAATGCCACCATCGAGGCGGCCCGCGCGGGTGCCGCCGGCCGCGGCTTCGCGGTCGTGGCAACGGAGGTGAAGGCTCTGGCCGAGCAGACCGCCAAGGCCACCGAGGAGATCACCGGGCAGATCGCCCGGGTTCAGGCCTCCACCGGTCAGGCCGTATCGGCCATCGGGTCGATCACCGTGCGGATCCAGGAGATCAGCCACGTGGCCACCTCGATCGCCGCGGCCGTGGAGCAGCAGGGCGCGGCGACGCAGGAGATCGTCCGCAACGTCAGCCAGGCCGCGATGGGCACCGGCGAAGTGACCAGCAACATCGCCGGCGTGGCCGGCGCGGCCGAGGAGACGGGCGCGGCGGCGAGCCAGGTTCTGGGAGCGGCTTCCGAGCTGTCGCGCCAATCCGAGCATCTCGCTGCCGAGGTGGGGCGCTTCATGGCCACCGTCCGAGCCGCCTGATCCGGGGGCGACCCGCGAGCCCCCGTCCGGCTCATCGCCGGACGGGGCCGTTTCAGGACCGAGATCCGCGAAGGCGGCTCTCGTCCGCCCTGAACCTTCTTCCCGCATCCGGCGTTGAAGACTTTAATCCATGATTGAGGTCCCGATGAAACACCGTACTCTCTTGCGTACTCTCTCGGCCGCTGCGCCGCTGGCGGCCGTCCTCGCCGGGACGGCCTACGCGCAGGCGCCGGCCACCGCGCCGGGCGCGCCGCCGACCTCCTCGGGCGTCGTCACGCCTCAATCGGGCGCGACCGGCGCGCCGGGCGCGGTGACGGGGTCGCCGACCGGGCAAGCCGCCGACACGCGTTCCAACAGCTCCTCAGCCGCGGGCAACGCCAACCAGCCGGAGCGCCCGTCGCCGCAGGGCGGCAGCGGTGGCAGCAGCCGATAGCCGTCGACGATCCGCCGGCACGGCCCCGGTCACGGCCCCGTTGCCGGCGGCCTCTCCCTGAACCGCTCGCGCCGCGCGGCGGCTGCGACACCGGCCATCGCGCTCGGGTCGCGCCGTCGCCGCGCGTCAGGCCTCGTCCTCGGCCGAGCCGGGCCAGGCCGGACCGTGACGCTCCTCGAGTTCGGCTCGGCCGGCTTCGGTGATGCGGTACTCGACGGTCTTCGCGTCCGGATCCGTCCGACCCGTCGCGAGAACCAGTCCCAGGACCTCCATGCGCCGCATGTAGCCGCTGACCTGATAGAAGCGGGCGCCGGTCTGCGCGAGGGTGCGGAGCCGGTAGAGGCTGCCGGGCGGGAGCTTGTACATCGCCCGCCACCGTATCGGTTGTCGGCCCGGACGTCAGTGGGGACAGGTCGGTTCGGCCGGCAGCCCCGCGGAGGCTGGACCGCCGCGCGATGCGCGCGGGTCGTTCACGCGAGGCGGGACGACGCGGCGGATCGGGCCGCGAGCGCCGTCAGGACCGTCCGCCCGTAAGCGGTGGTCGCGAGGCTCGCGCGGAGCTCGCGGTAGAGGTCGTCCCTCCCGAGGCGACAGTCGAGATCGGGGCGCGCCGCGAACCCGTCGAGTTCCTCGAGGATGAGCGCGGCGAAGTCGGCGGGCTCCAGCAGGCCCTCGGCGGCATCGAGGACGCCGTACTCCTCCAGGAATCCGCCACTCAGGGTGATCAGGCCATCCCTGTACCGGATCAGCGCGAAATAGACGCCGAACCGGATCATGGCCCGGTCGCGCCAGCCCGCCTCGGCGATGTAGGTCCTCATCATCACGTCGGTGGAGTAGACCTCGTGCTCCCCGTCGCGCTGGGCGAGGTAGTCGCGGAAGACGTCGTGGGCCGTCGGATCGAGGTGGAGCAGCGCCTGCATGGCCGGTGCCAGCGCACCCTGATCGTCCTCGGGCCCCCAGAGCTGGCGATACAGCTTCCTGGCCTCCACCACCCCCGGCTGGACCGCGAGATAAGTCGTGAGGAGTGCGCGCAGCGCCGGGACCACGGCAACGCGCTCGCGGGCGATGCGCGCGAAGAAGGCCGATTCCGTCATCGCCCGCCCGCCGACCTCGAAGGTCAACGCGAGCACGTCGCCCCGCAGGAGTCCCCCCAGATCCGCTCGGATCCGGCCGGTGAGCGCGTCCAGGGCTTCGGCGATGGCGGCGGCCGAGAACGCCGCGACGGTGACCACCGGTTGCGAGCGCGCCAGGAAGCACCGGACCGCCGACGCGCTCGGGCCTGCCGACGGCCGGGGCCGATAGCCGTCCTCCTCCGGGGTGATCGTCCGGGCGGGCGCCGCGTCGGCGCATCGAGCGCGCGGGATGTAGACGGAGTCGCTGAAGAAGCGGATCTCGACCCGCTCCGCATCCGCCACGTCGGCGAAGGCGGAGACGGCCTTCGCGCCGTCGTAGCGCGCGAAGGAGAAGACGGGCGAGCGCGTGCCGTCCAGGCCGATGCGCTGGAAGTCCGTGGTCCGATCCCAGAAATACCCCGACTTGATCCAGAACGCCCGCTCGTCGGGCTCCCAGGCCACCTCGGTGATCGCGCGCGGAGGCTCGGAGCCGGGCCGCGCGACGAGCGTCGCCGCGCGGGCGACGGGCCCGGTCGTCCAGAGTTCGACGGCCTGTCCGAGGCGGGGAGGGCCGGCGTCCCCCGTATCGGCCGCTGCCTCCGGTGGGCCCCCGCGCGCGGGATCGGAGTGCGGCGTAACGGCGTAGCGGCCGCTGGGGCTGAACCAGTAGGGCTTCACCGCGTCCGGCAGCGGGTCGTAGCGCAGCGTCGCGCCGGCCCGTTCGAGCCGACACAGCCCGTAGGCCGACCCGCCCGGCCCGCACCGGAAGCCGATGAAGGCCAGTCGCCCTCCGGGATCCTCGAACAGGTCGCCGTGAATGGTCAGGATGGTCGGCCCGTCCGGGCGCGGCGGATAGGCCTCCTCGGGCGACAGGGACCCGACAGGGCCATCGGCATGCCAGACGAGTCCGCGCCCGTGCTGCAGGATCTCGAGATCCGACGCCCGCAGGACGACGATGTCGTCGAAGTACTGCTCGTCGTTCTTCGGACCATGGCTCCGATAGACCGCGATCCGGTCGGCATCGCGGGTGACGAACAGCTTGTGATTGAAGGGTCCCTCGCCCGGCAGGCGGCGCCGCACGCGATCCCGGCCCGCCCGCCAGTCGATCAGGCAGAGTTCCCCGTCATCGGACAGGCAGACCAGTCCCGCAGCGCCGACCAGGGCGGCGGCCCGGATCGAGTCCTGCGGAAAAGGCAGGATCATGCGCCACCGCCCGCCGTCTTCGACGGCCGCGACCGTGTTGTATCGCTGCTCAGTGCCGGTGATCGCCAAACGGGGCATGCACGATCCTCGTCAGCGCCGGAAGGTTCGGTCGACGGGCACGCCGCCCTCCGGGGACGCCCGATGGCCGCGGAGAGGGGAGGGCGCTGTGACCCGTATCTCCCCGTGCCTCGCACGGATCGAGGGGCGGGCGGTCGAGCCGGTCCTGCACCGTTGTCGAGATCCTGCCGACGCGTCCCGGACGCTTTCCCAAAGACTTCATCCATCTCGCGCAGCGCGCCGGCAGCATCCGTGCCGTCGGCTCCGGGTCCGGCCGGTGTTGCGCCGGAAGAGCACGGGGCTTGTCCATGTCTAGCGCCCTCGCATGGTACCCCGCGCTGCAGCGAACGTCACGGCGCGGCGATGAGCTAGTCCTCTGGACAGGGCCACCGGCTCCGACGATGCCATCGGACAGGTTTGGGCACCGTGGCTCTGTTCTGCTGGCTGCGGTTCGCATGACAGAGGGAGCGCCACCGTGAGGCAACGCCGGCGCGCAGCCGTACGGCCGCAGGGCGCGTGTGAGAGGAATGAAGACGGGTTCGGCGTATTCCCGGACGCGATCGTGACGGCTCTGGCGCTCCGCGCGATCGACGGCGGCCCCCGGATCGCCCGAGGCACACGCCTTCGACCATGCGGACAAGGGCTGGCGCTCGACCCGGCGTCGACGAAGACGGTCACATGTCGGGCGACGACAGGCCGCCCGACAGCGCCGGGGGCTTCCACGGCCTTCCGGCCTGGCACGCAGCATCATCGAGCACGCGCCACCGGCCGGATACACGCGCGGAACAGAATCCACCCATCATGCAGCAACTCCATGGACGAAGCGTGAGGACATCGAAGGCCATGCGCCGTGAGATCACTTTTCTTACCGTGGCAATTCTAGGGTCTTGTCTTGGAGTCCCTGCGATGGCGCAGGAGATGCGCTGGCAGAAGCGGGAAGGGGACGGTCGCGTCCATCTTGCCTACGAGATTCCGGACAGCGGCGCGCAGGGCCTCGCGCTCACCTGCGACACGCGGGGCGGACAGCTGAGTGTCGACTACTACGACGACAGAGACCGCGCTCGGGACGGCACCCGGGCCGAGGTCGAGTTCGCCTCAGAGGGCGGCACGCTCTCGCTGCCGATGCGGGCGAAACAGCTGGAACTCGACGACCAGATCGTGCTCCAGACCACGACAACGTTGACGCAAGACTGGGTGCGGATCCTGTCCGGCAAGACCCTTCGCGTGACGCTCTCTGGCGACACGCAGCGGATCCCTCTGGCCGGCGCCCGGAGCGGTCTCGCCGCCCTGGTCGCGGGCTGCAGCCGTCCTTCGCGATGACTTCGTGATGACTCGGGGCAGCATATCGTAGTATAAGTGCCGATGATGCAGAATTAATCGCCGCATTCCAGAATTTTTGCTATGCGAATTACATCATCGCAAATCAATTGAGTCGGATTGACCTGACCGGTATTTTGGGCCGAGCTGACTGAGCGACTGACTTGCCGGTCAAGCGATTTGCCATGGCGCTCCGTCCCTCACGATCACGTTGAGGATTGTGAAGGGCGATGTTCGGCCCCGCCTCTGGTCGCCCTCATGCTACTCACCAAATTTATAGTACGACCATCGCCTGACCGCGAGTACCACTCCACCTTCCGGATCGCCGATGCTGCCACGGGCGGTGCAGGTCTGCTTGGTATAGGCTTTGCTGACTTCAGCTACCCCAGCGTGATCGCAGCGCGCCCTCAACAGCGTCTGCGGAGCACGCATTTGACTGAAAGCAAAACTCGGGTGATGTGAAGAAGGGTCCAACTTCCGAGGGCCCCATGCAGACCAAAGAACCCGACTACCTGCCCATCGAAGTTCCCCTGCTCAGGCACGTGATACGCGAGGCCGCTCTAGGAATTTTGTCGCAGGACGGCACCGATATATCCCCTGAACCATCCGTGCGCGTCTGTCAGGCCATACGCTGCGGTTTCGTCGTCACGCACCGGATCGCGGAGCCCGGCACCCTTCGTCGTCGCCAAGGCTTTTGGAACACGCAGACGCTTTGGAACCAGGCTAGCGCATTGCAACAAACGCTCGAGGTCCAAGCCGGTGAGGACCTAATCGTTCTGGGATGGAGAGGCGACGGGCAGATCGTGCACGACCGACTCCATAGGGGGCCCTGGGAGTACCGATTGGTCAACGAAGCGCGTATGTCCCCCATAAACCGTCGAACGGCCCGATTGCCTCACATCATGCCACTGGGCAGAGCTGGTCTATCTTGGCCAGCCGGACGTGTCGCCGATGTCAGAAGCGGACAGCTCCGGAACGAGGTAATTTTCGACGTCCACGGTACGCGGGGATGCGTACGCGACATCGCACCCGCTGGTTCAACAATGTCCGACCTCATTGAACGGATCCGCTCGACTGATGCGATGCACTTATGGCCAAGCCGTTACGAAGGTATAGATCAATTAGATCGAACGAGCTTTACACTACGCGCTCGAAGCCACGTCGCGACCTTGGAGTCACGTCCGGCGGCACCTGTCAAGACCATAAGATACTGGGTCGAAGCTGGCGCAGTAAGACATGCAGCACAATTACTTCTTCGTCTGGATCGAGAAGCAAGTCGACTTTGAAATAGATCTAGATATAAATTACTTTCTTCCGTTTCGTTCAAGAGTGAAAGTGTAGACGGAAGCGCGTTTAAGATGGCGGAATAGGCAGGGAAGGGCGCCTGATGCCCCTCCCAAGATCATTCTGCAACATGGGCTCCGTGCAAAGCATAGCTTTCGCACTTTCGTAGGCACATCGGGCACAAATTTCCGGCCAATTCCACCACATGACCCTGCCTTTGGTCCGGCTCCAAGCATGATGGAAGGACGAATTTCGAATTCGCATAAGATATCTTATGGAACATGACGCATAGGATCGACTGTTTCGGCTAAGATCTATTAACCATCCGATCCCATAGCCTAGGAAGGGCAGAGACCCTTTCATCATGATCATAGTCGGTGATCGGTCAGAGAGCAAAACTTGGTGTCCGCATGTTCTTTGCACCACCCTGCCCTCACGCCACCACGCTGCTTTGAATGCGCACCATATAGAAGTAAGGCCGATACAAAGGCGTGTGGGAATATCGACACGTAGCCGAAATCAACGCAGCTTGGATGCATAAGATATTACAACAATGAGGCCACTTGGAATGTTATGTACACCTGCTCTGTTAGCGATTGGTTTTAAGATGCCAAAAAATGGAATCAGCCCAAGCCCATTTGTCATCGGGAGATATCACGATGGGTCGCAATGAATGCAAACTTCCGGCAGTCATCTCTGGGTGACCGTAAACGTAGCCGCGCAGCAATTTGGTGTCTTTCGGCGACACCCAACAAGCAGAGATGGTAGGTGCATTGGCAAGATCTTTCGCGGTTGGGCGCTGACCCACGGCAATTTCTCGCATTAACCGGATAATTGAGATCCATTTGGCGCAACCGGACACAGGCCTTAAGGATCCATAGGGGTCCAAATCAGGCGCGCTGAAATCGACGCGCCGCCAGAGACAAATGTCGCGGCCTCGTACGCCGTGTCGAAACATATTATTGTTACCACAAGCAACAGCCTGTTGTCTCCGATCGGGCGCATAGCGCCTCTCTGCAATAATTCGTCTCTTTTTCGAGCTACCCATAGCGGCTTATCTCCCCCGTTTAAGACTTGAGATCCGGGTAGAAGCATAGTTGTTCGTCCCCGCATTGACGCCAAAGCGTGCGCTCCTCGAAACCTCATTTCATGCCGGCTCCAAGACATACCTTCGGCATCGACTCCGCGCGGCAACCCGGCGCCTAATGGACTGCGCAGCCAAGGAAACTTCGCATCGGCAGTACGTGTGCTCCGCTCGCCTTTTAATTGCGACGCGGGGTCGGAAGCTGTTCGGCGCAATATCAGCGACATTCGGCCTCGGCAACGAATTGGTTCCTCGGAAGCCATCCCTGGTCAATCTACTGACCGACCGAGGCCATGGTTGCCGGCAAGAAAACTGATGGTCCCGAAGCGACATACCCCCGCCGATTACAGAGCAGCATCAGCGAGGCATAGACATTTCAACGATGTGAAGCCCAGACAAGATTGAGCGAGGCGATCACTCAGCCCACCTGAACCGACGCCTCGTTCCGCAGCTCCACCGTTTTGCCCGATCGACCCGGCTGGGCCGAGTAGCCCTTTGCCGCCATCGATCCACATCGGCAGTCGAACCTGTTCGAAGGCTTCGTGGATGCCACTCAGATCCCCCCTTATGCTGTCAGAGGCAGACGGGTGCCTTGCAGGCGCGACCTACGATTGACTGCTTCGAAGGCCCCCATCCGGTCCCTCCCTTGCTGGCGTGGCCTCACCGAAAGCCGACGTTGCTTTCTACCGGGGTGGCATCGCGCGCACGGCCACGACCACCTGCACGGGGTCGAGTTCCAACGCGTCCGCAATCTCCAAAAACTCGACGAGGTCGATCCTCCGTCCGCCGCCCTCGATAGCTGCGACGACAGACTGATATCGACCAAGCCGCTCGGCGAGTTGGTGCTGGGTGAGGCCCGCTCGCTCTCGAGCCTCGACCAAAAGTTCGATCAGTCTTCGGTGACGTGCGGTTCTTAGGGTCTTGGGCATCGGCCCGTCGGCAGAATTTGGGAAGCCGACAGCCCAGCTAGACCAGATGGCGCATTATCAGAAAATCTGATTTTCTTCGTCGGCGGTGCCGACGGCAGTTCCGCCGGCGAAGTGTCGGGAGGCAGTGATGACCATATGGTTCACGGCAGATCACCATTTCGGCCACGCAAACATCATTCGTTTCTGCGGACGACCATTCGCGGATGCGGGAGAGATGGACGAAGCGATGGTGGAGCGTTGGAATTCCGTCGTGGGGATGCGTGACGAAGTCTGGCATCTCGGCGATTTCGCCCACCGCTGCGGGCCCAACCAGCAAGCAGAAATCTTTAGGCGACTGAGAGGCAGATCAATCCATCTTATTCGAGGCAATCATGATCGTAAAAGCAACCTTTTGCTGCCATGGTCTTCGATCCAAGACTACGCCGAAATCCACATTTCTGGACAAATGCTCGTCATGTTCCACTATGCGCTGCGCGCTTGGAATAAATCGCATCGTGGATCTCTGTGCCTACATGGCCACAGCCATGGTCGCCTGCCGAACTTGCCGGGATCCTACGACGTCGGAGTGGATGCCTGGGATTTCAAACCTGCATCTCTCGACGAAATCGTGGTGAAATCAAACGCAGATACAAGCTAGTGCAGATCCGACGAAACACCCCAATTCGTCTCGAATAAATAAATCATCTATAGCAAAAATATCCAAGATAAATAATGAAAAATATTTGTCAATCAGACACATATCATCGATTCTTCATAATTGAAGAGATTTTCCTCAATTTTATACCGCGCTACAACAGTATTATGGAATATAGAATTGATCGGCGAAGGCTCGGGGCGTCAATCCGCCCAGGGCCGTGCCGGTCTGGGTTAACATACCGAGAACGACGCTGTCCCTTCCCAACTTCACGATCTCGGAGATGATGTTGGTGTCGAACAGGAATTGCTCTTTGTCTACCGCCTCAATAGGAAGCTCGTGGACGGGGGACACTCAATCCTGCGCCGAGACGGATGACTTATCCTTGAAGGCCGCCAGCAGCTCGTCTTGGTCATAGACTCGATTTCGAGACTTCCGTTCGGCAATCTGCAGGTGCGCACGTTGGTGCCGGAAAGCTCGGACCCTCGAGAGATGCGAAGCGCCTGATTGCCGCCATTCCGGAGCAGTCTCGCGGTTATGCCATCCTTGCGATCCATGGACACGTCCCAGGCCTATGCCATCAGCCGATGCTCAGGGTTAGGGGAGGATAAGTGAAGCCCCCTACCCTGTTGCATGCACGCGCGACATAACGAGAGCCGAATGCCCCAGGCTGCTTCCGTCCAGTCTACCGCCAGTCGCGTAATAAGCTTGGCGGCGGTCATCGAGGTGTACGGCGAAGCCAGAAGATTGCTCGGCCGGCTCACCATCCTTCGAAGCCATCATGTCCGCCGTCAGCACTCCTGAGACAGATTGAGGGCCTTCACGAACGGAGGATGGCTGGTTCATCGTAGCCCCCAGGAGCGAAGATGAAACAGACGTCCGGGCCGGCACGAAGGCCGGCAGAAGCCGTGATCAAGGATATCCGTCGAGCCACACGCCGGCAGTTCTCGGCCGAAGAGAAGATCCGCATCGTGCTGGAAGGCCTGCGTGGTGAGGACAGCATCGCCGAGCTGTGCCGGCGCGAGGGCATCGCCAGTTCGATGTACTACGGCTGGTCCAAGGAGTTCTTGGAAGCCGGCAAGAAGCGGCTGGCCGGTGACACGGCTCGGGCCGCGACCACCGACGAGGTCAAGGACCTGCGCCGTGAGGCAGGCGCGCTGAAGGAGGTCGTGGCCGACCTCGTCCTGGAGAACCGCCTGCTCAAAAAAAGCATGAGCGAGGCTGGGGGCGACGAGGCATGAGGTACCCGGCCTCCGAGAAGCTGGAGATCATCCGGCTGGTCGAGCAGTCCCACCTGCCGGTGCGCGCCACCCTGGACAAGCTCGACATCACCCGCTCGACGTTCTACCGCTGGTACGACGCCTACAGCCGCGGCGGCCCAGAAGCTCTGGCCGACCGCCCCTCGCGGCCCAGCCGGGTGTGGAACCGTCTGCCGACCGAGGTCCGCGATCAGATCGTCGCTCTCGCGCTGGAGGAGCCGGAACTCAGCCCGCGCGAGCTGGCGGTGCGCTTCACCGACGAGCGGCGCTACTTCGTCTCCGAGGCGACCGTCTACCGTCTGCTCAAAGCTCATGACCTGATCACCAGCCCGGCCTACATCGTCGTCAAGGCCGCCGACGAGTTCTGCGACAAGACCACCGCGCCAAACCAGCTTTGGCAGACGGACTTCACTTACCTGAAGGTGGTGGGCTGGGGCTGGTACTACCTGTCGACGGTGCTCGACGACTTCTCGCGCTACATCGTGGCGTGGAAGCTGTGCACGACGATGCAGGCCAGTGACGTCATCGCCACGCTCGACTTGGCGCTGACCGCCGCTGGCCTCGATCAGGTGCAGGTCGTGCATCGCCCGAGGCTGCTGACCGACAACGGGTCGAGCTACGTCGCGACCGATCTGGCCGACTGGCTCGGCAGCCGCGGGATGACACACATCCGCGGCGCGCCTCGTCATCCTCAGACCCAGGGCAAGATCGAGCGCTGGCACCAGACGCTCAAGAACCGCATCCTGCTCGAACACGCCTACCAGCCCGGCGAACTGGAGGCGCGTGTGACCGCCTTCGTCGAGCACTACACCCATCTCCGGGCTCACGAGAGCCTCGACAACCTCACCCCTGCCGACGTCTACTTCGGCCGCGGCGAGGACATCTTGCGCGAGCGCGCACAGATCAAGCGTCAGACCCTCGCCGATCGCCGCTTGCGCCATCACGCACAGGCTGCCTAACCTCTCCCAGATGGACCAGAGCCTCCGTTCCTGAGCGCCCCGAACCGTCTCAAATCATTTGACGACAGACAGAAGGGCTCCTGCTCGGTGCTGTGGGCGCCGTCATTGGCACTGGCGCTCTCGCGTTCTCGATGGGCGCGATCGAGATCAGCGGCATAACCCACTGCGTGGACTGGCAGCGGAGGCACGACCAGGTGCGGCTGGACGATGGGCCGCTACCGCCCCTCGCCTCTGAGCCCGTCATCCCTCGGCTGCTCGAGCAGGATGCTGCGGCTCCCGGCCGACGTGCCAGGATGTAGAACGATGGGGAGTGCCGGTCCGTCCAATTTCTGCTTGGACGGACTGAGATTGCCAACTGGCGCAGGCCGCTCGGTGACAGGGCGAGCGCTCGTGGGTTGCCTGATCAATCAGGGAAGGAACACCCATGAAGCTCTACGCCCGATGGATGCCGATCGCCGTCGCGATGTCGTGCTTCGCGCCGGTCGCGCATGCCGAGCCGCCGAAGGCTGCCGTCTTCAACTTTCAGCTCGCCAACCTGGGAGCCCAGGGCCCTACAAAAGCTGACGTGGCGCGCCTCGGCCCGATCAGCGACCTGCTCCGCCAGCAGCTCAAGGATACCGGCCGCTACGAGATCGTTTCGACCGCTCCCGTGAAGGCCGATGTCGCCAAGGCGGATCTTCGAGCGTGCGGCGGCTGCGCCAATGACTTCGCCCACAAGCTCGGCGCGGAAGTGGCGATCACGGGAGAGATCTAGAAGGTCTCCAACCTGATCCTCAACATCAACAACTACGTGAAGGACCTACGGTCGAAGACGCCTGAGCGGGCCTACAGCGTCGACATCCGAGGCGACAACGACACCTCATTTGATCACGGCGCGAAGTACCTCGTGAAGAACAGGCTGCCGCCGCCCGGCACCGAGAGCAGCGCTAGCCAAGCCACGCACAACTAGGGACCTAAACCCAGCATCACCCTGTGATTAGATTGGGCGACGCGGCGCTTCAACTTGCCCGCTTCGCGCTCCAGCTACCGCTGCACTCGACCAAGCCGCCAGACGTGCGCCAAGTGCCGCTGCCGCTGCCCTTCGCGGTCAGATTGCCGGCGATCGGCACCTTGTTCGAGGCTTGGGTGATTGTGGCTTGTACGGCACCGGCCGCCGAGACACCGCCATCGATGTCGACTTCCTCCCCGGGGATCGACGCGTCGCTATCCTTGATCTGCACCTTGTAGCTCGTGCTGGCCGAGCAGGGGCCCTCAGTCGTGGTCGCAACGATGGTCCAGGAGCCATCGAACTGGTTCGGTACCTGCACCTTCTTCGTCGCGGCATCCGCTGGGAGGAAGGCGCCTGCCGTCAGGCCAGCAGCGAGGATCAGGGTCGGGGTACGTGCCACAGACTGCTCCGGAGATCGCGCCGCCGGAGACGGCTGCGCCACCGCAGAACGGATGTGTCGGCTCGATAGTTTCAGCGGCTACCCAGATCCCGCTGCGGCCGAAAGCCAAGGTGCTTCGGCAACCTTCTGTTAACCATAACGGCCGAGGTCGCTACCAGCGACCGGCTGGGGGGTTGAGCGTCGGCAGAGCAGCACCGAGACCCGGATGTACGGTCTTGCGGTGCGGCCTCGTCGGCGCAGTCGCATCAAGCCCGCACCTGGAACACCAGGGCGGACTTCTATCGTCATATCAATGGACGAGTCCTACCCACCTCAGGTGAGCGCCTGCGGATGCGGCGACGGCGTGCCGGTGTCGGTGTCCGGCTTTAGCGGACAGCCCCCGTGCGATTTCCGATGGGACATCGACCGGCGAACATCAGGCCTGCTGTAGGTGCCCAGGATCATCACCCGGCCGTGACAGGCGGGGCAGCGCTTCAGCGCGGCAGAGTGGGCGACCGCGGCTTCGTTCAAGCTGACGGCTTGCCATAACCCGTCGACCTTCACCTCGCAGGTGAGCGGCTCATCCACCGGCATGCTCTACGCCGTCAGACGCGGATCTCTTCCGCGGACAGGCCACCGGCCCGCAGGTGATCAGGGATGTCACCGTGGTCGTAGTACCCGGCCTCGTGGGCCATGGCGTCGAGAGCGGCGATCGGGTCGGACGCCGAGCCGGTCCAGAGGATTGCACCCGTCGTGGCCTGACGGATCTGGAACACCTTCATCATCGGACCCTCAAGCTTCGGCGTATGGTAAAGCGCCGTTGCCACCGCTCGTTCCGAGGCCGCTTGCCGAACGAGAGTAAGCGACGGTGCACACCATCCTCACGATCGCGCGGGCTGACGCCAAAATCGCGCGCCATTGATCTAGGTTGTACGCAACCGATATGGATCATGATGCGGTCCAGCGAAGCAGCGAAGGATTGCACGTGGACCGGCGCGTTTTCTCCAGAGCAGATGGTGATGGTGAGGGGCTTCCGGTTCCGTCACCTGATGCCGTGACCGAGTTGATCGTCGCCTTGTCGATCTGCGCAACGTCACTCGACCAACTGGCCGATGAGGTGGTCCGTTGTGCTTCGCATTCGAACGACCCTGTTGCGCAACAGGACCTATTGGCGGCCGCACGAGGCCAACGCATCCGAGTTCTAGAGGTACAAGGCATGCTCGCCTTTCTGAGCGGCGCCTTCGTTGATCGATATGTCGCAGATAAGCAGCCGTGACGGACTGCGCTTGAAGGGTGGCTATAGCCGTGTCAGACGGGTGATCTGTGCCTTTCTAAGGTGCCCCGTCTCAATGTAATCGCAGAGCCTGCAGCGCCCTACGCACCAGCCTTTCTCCGCACGGTTTCGCAATGAAATGGGCGGCGTTCGGCAAGAGTGCTGCTTCCTCGCGACTGCACCCTGAGCAGACGATTATCTTCGTCTCAGGCCATCGCTTGCCAGCAGCATGGGCAAGATCACAGCCGTCCATCGCACCGGGCATGTTCACGTCGGTGTAAAGGAGTGCGACATCTGCGTGCGCCTCCATGTGCTGGATTGCGCCCTGAGCATGCTCGGCTTCGAGCACTTCGAAACCCATCGCAGACAATATGTCAGCAGTGACGAGACGGGTGAATTCGTCATCGTCGGCGAGCACGGCGAGGGGGCGCGATCCTGACATAGATCGGGAATGCGCCCATTCGACGCGCGTTGCAGCTTAGCCGCAGATTTATTTAGGACTGTCGCTGGGAACAGCTTCAGCGTCGTGAGCCCAGATATAGGCCGACACTGATGCCTCTTCTAAATTTTGTGTGCAGCTTGGAATGCTGCGGTGGGCCATGCGTTATCAAGCATGGCCATTCCCAGTCGCTCCGCTCGCACCATCGCGACGCTGAAACAGCTCGCCCGAGAGCTTAACGTCCCAGTTGAGGCGTTTCTCCGGGCGCCAGCAGAGGGCGAGGCAGGAGCTCTGCTGACTCTTGTGCGCCTTTGGTCCTCGATACCGGACACACAGGGGCGTCGCCGGGTCCTCAGCGTAGCGCGCCAGGAAGCGGAGCGATCAGAGGGCAAGGAGCGCGCCTGAGCCGTCCCAATCCACGTTGGGCAACCCCGCTTCTGGCCGCATAGCCCGGCAGTCAAGCTTGCCGTAGCCCGTGGGATGGCTTCCAGTTTGGCACCCACCATGCTCCCCGACGCCGCCGCCCTGTGGCGCAGCGCGCTTAAGGATCTGTCCGAGCATGCCTCGCCGTGCCGGTATCTCCTACCGGCTCGATGGGTGGCGCTCCGAACGAACGCCATAGCCTTCTGCGAGAAGTTCGGTGCCGAGGCCCACCGGCTCGGCTAGACGGCACCTGAGCTGTTCGCGGTGCATCCGGAGCACGGCACCCTGCGGGTGGACTACTGCGGGGTTCTGATGGTGGTGAGCGAGCCTGCCCGTGGTGTCGAGGCACAGCGCATCCTGTTCGAGCGGCTGACCGGCTATCCAGTTCGCTGGCTTGTTCGCACGCGTCGGACAGCCCGCGGCCTGCCCCTGGCGGCTGGCGCTGATCACGCTGCTGCAGTTCTCCGAGAACCCGTCCGACCGCCGTGCGGCCGATGCTGTACGGGCTCGCATCGACTGGATTTACCTGCTCGGCCTCGACCTGACCGATCCCGGTTTCGACGCCTCGGTCCTGAGTGAATTCCGCTCCCGCCTCGTGGCCGGCGAAGCCGAGGCCCTGTTGTTCGACACCCTGCTCACCCTCTGCCGCGAGCGCGGCCTCTTGGCCAAGCGTGGCCGCCAGCGCACAGACGCGACCCACGTCCTCGGTGCTTTCCGCAGCCTCAACCGCCTCGGCTGCGCCATCGAGACCTTGCGGGCCGCGCTGAACGCCCTGGCTGTCGTCGCACCGGACTGGCTGCGCGCCTATACGGATCCGAGTTGGATAGAGCGCTACGGCCGTTCCATCGGCGACTTCCATATCCCGCAGGGCGAGACGGCGCGCCGCGCCTGCGCGGGGACGATCGGTGACGACGGGCACCGGCTGCTTGCAGCCGTCGACACCAAGGCTGCACCGGGCTGGCTGCGCAACGTCCCCGCCATGGTGGTCCTTCGCCGCGTCTGGCTGCAGAATTTCCACGTCACCGAACCACCCGCTGAAGGATCGGAGGGAGACGGGCGGATCCGCTGGCGGACGGAGGCCGAGGGCATTCCGCCCGCCCTGGCGATGGTCGCCTCGCCCTACGATCCGGACGTGCACGACGCCAAGAAGCGCGCGACCACATGGATCGGTGACACCGTCCATCTGACCGAGACCTGCGACGACGCCCAGCCACCGCTGATCGTCCACGTCGCGACGACACCGGCCCCGGCGTGGACCGGGCGGTGCTCGACCCGCTGCACGCGGCGCTGGCGACGCAGGATCTGCTTCCGGCGCGCCATCTCGTCGATGCTGCCTATATCGACGCCGACGGCCTCGTGGCCGCCGCGCGAGATCACGACGTCGCCCTGACCGGACCGGTGCCGAAGGACAACCAGTGGCAGGCGCGCACCGAGGGCGCCTTCACCATCGAAGACTTCCATCTCGACTGGGATCGACAGATCGCGACCTGTCCGGCGGGACATGACAGCCGGAGCTGGCATCCAAATTACAACCTCGGTCGCACGGTCATACGGATTCGCTTCGCGGCACAGCACTGCCAAGCCTGCAGCTTGAAGCCTCGCTGCACCCGCTCGCAGCGCCGTCTGCTGACCCCGCGCTCACGTGAGTAACACGATGCGCTCGTCGCGGCGCGGGCGCGAGAGACCTCGTCGGCCTTCGCAGTTGACCGGCGACGGCGCGCTGGCATCGAAGGCACGCTCTCACGTGGCGTACGGACGATGGGCCTGCGTCGCAGTCGCTATCTCGGTCTGGCCAGGACGCATTTGCAGCACCAGCTGACGGCGAAGGCGATCAATCTCGGCCGCCTTGCCGCCTGGATTGGCGACACGCCCGCTGGCCGAACCCGACGCTCTGCATTCGCACGCCTCATGGCTCGGCCAACGGCCGCGTAGGAATTCGCCAGCAGTATCTTTCTCGAGGCAAGCCCAGCATCCACACACGTCACCGGAGGGGTCGATCGCCCTCACCCCCGACGCGCGCGTCCCACCCCGCCATCGTCAGCCGGGCGACGGCCTCGAGCTCCTCTCGGGTCGCGCCGTCGCGGGCCTGGAGCGACATGCCGTTCTGCACCGTGAGCACGAAGCGGGTCAGTGCGGCGACGTCGACGTCGGCGCCGATCTCGCCCGCCGCGACCGCGCGCGCGAGCCGCTCCGCGACCCGTCGGCGTCCCTCGGCGCGGGCCGCGCGCAGCAACGCGCCGAGCTCCGCCTGTCCCTCGCTGCCGGCAGCCGAGAGCGTCACCATGCAGCCGAGCGGCTCGATGCGGCCGCAGGCGCCGGTGAGCGCGGCGGCCGAATCCATCAGGAGCGCTTCGACGGCCCCGCGCGCCGATGCGGCAGCGTCGAAGTTGGCCCAGACCATCCCGCCGTACCGGTCGCCGTAGTGGCGCAGCGCCTCGGCGTAGAGCGCCTCCTTCGAGCCGAACGCCGCGTAGAGGCTCGGCGACCCGATCCCCATGGCCGCGGTGAGATCCGAGATGGATGTCGCGGCGAAGCCGCGGCGCCAGAACAGCTGCATCGCCTGATCGAGCGCCGCCTCCCGGTCGAAGGCGCGGGGCCGGCCGCGACCGCGGGCGGGCGCGGCCCGGTCCCCTGCCCGGTCCCCTGCCTGGATCGAAGCGGATTTTTGCATCGATCGTTATATAAACCGCTTGACCCGGGCCGGCAACGCATCTAGCCATTTCTGTGTTGTTCATTACAGAAAGAGGCGGACGTGAGTGAGCTGGCAGGCAAGCGCGCCCTGGTGACGGGCGCATCACGCGGCATCGGTGCGGCCATCGCCCTGGCGCTCGCGGACCGGGGCGCGGACGTCGCCATCACGTACGAGCGGTCCGCCGAGCGGGCGGCCGAGATCGTCCGCGCCATCGAGGCGAAGGGCCGCCGCGGGCGCGCCATCCAGGCCGACAGCGCCGACGCCGCGGCGGTGAAGCGCTCGGTCGACGAGGCGGCCGAGAGCCTCGGCGGGCTCGACATCGTCGTCAACAACGCCGGCATCGCCCGCGGCGGCCCCGTCGCGGAGATGAGCCTCGCCGACATCGACGCCATCCTGGACGTCAACGTCCGCTCCGTCGTGCTGGCGTCGCAGGCGGCCATCCCGCACCTGAAGGAGGGCGGCCGGATCATCTCCATCGGCTCCTGCCTCGGGGAGCGGGTCCCGTTCCCCGGGGTGACGGTCTACTCCATGTCGAAATCCGCCCTGCTCTCGTTCACGCGGGGTCTGGCGCGCGAACTCGGGCCGCGCGCCGTCACGGTGAACCTCGTGCAGCCGGGATCGACCGACACCGACATGAACCCGTCCGACGGGGCGCAGGCGGACATGCAGCGGGCGATGACCGCCCTCGGCCATTACGGAACGCCGGACGATATCGCGGCCGCGGTGGCCTTCCTGGCGAGCCCGGCCGCGCGCCAGATCACCGGCACCACCCTCACGGTCGACGGCGGCGCCAACGCGTGAACCTCCGCGGCGGATCGCCGGACGCGGGCTCCGTCGCGTCGATCCGCCGATGGCCGCCCCGCCCCCGGTCGGGGCGGCCCTCCTGCGCGGCCCTACTGCGCGGCCCTCCCGGGCCGAAGCCCCGGGTCGCGCGCACGGCTTCGGCTCAGCGGACGCGCTCCCACGTGATGGCGATCCGCGTACCGTCCGGGCGCCGGAAGCTCTCGCTCAGCCGGTCCCCCTCGACGGTCAGGCGAAGCTGCTCGGTCGTGCGCACGTCGCCGACCCAGTTCGGGAAGGTCGAGCCCTCGACGCGGTTGCCGCTGAACGCGCCGTCGGCGTCCACCGTGTAGGTGCCGAAGAACCCGATGCTGCCGGCCATGGCCGCCCGGTTCTCCTCCGCGGTCCCCTGACCACGCGCGCTCGAGGCGAACCGGGGAATGTCGGCGTCCGTGAGCACCTCGACGAAGTGCATGTCGCGCGTGAACACCAGCAGCCCGCTCGGGCGCGCGCCGTAGGCCGGCGCGTTGCGCCCCTCCGGATCGAGCCGCGCGGACACCATGCGCCACGTCCCCAGCACTTGGTTGGCGGGCTCGGCTCTGGCGGTCGATGCCGCCGCGAGCGCTGTCACGAGCGCCGCCGCGAGCACGGCCAGTCCCCATCTCGATCGGATCATCCCTCCCCTCCCCTTCTGCCTGCGGCAGGCACCGCGACCGACATGGACGGCGCGGCGCTCCACCCTAGCCGCCCCCGTGGACGAAGGCGCCGTCGTCGTCGCGTCGTTGTCTCCGCGACGCTGCCCCGGCACGCGGTCGGGCACCGACACGCGCGCAGGGGCAGCATCGTGGATCAGCGGATGCCGCCGCTGGCCGTGATGTTCTCGCCGGTGAGCCAGCGCGCGTCGTCGGAGGCGAGGAAGGCCACGACGGTGGCGATGTCGTCCGGCTCGCCGGCCCGGCCGAGGGGCGTCTGCGCGACCATCCCGGCCTCCATCTCCGAGCCGGAGATCCCGGCCGCGTGCGTGCCCTCGGTCACCACGTAGCCCGGGCTGACGACGTTCACGCGGATCTTGCGCGGGGCCAGCTCGTTGGCGAGCACCCCCGATATGGCGTTCACCGCCCCCTTGGTCCCCGCGTAGACCGCCGCCGCCGGCGTGTGGACGTGCGTGATCGCCGAGGAGACGTTCACGATGCTCCCGCCCTCGCCGAGATGCTTCGCGGCCGCCCGCGTCGCCAGCAGGACGCCGAGCACGTTGACGTCGAACTGGCGGCGGTAGTGTTCCTCGGTGACCTCCTCGATCGCCGCGAACTCATAGACGCCGGAATTGTTGACCAGCACGTCGAGCCGCCCGAACGCGCGGATCGCGGCCTCGATCACATCCTGCGCCTCGGACGCTCTGGACACGTCGCCCTGGGCCGCGACGGCCCTGCCGCCGGCGGACGTGATCGCGGCCACGACGGCGTCGGCCCCTGCCCTGCTGGACGCGTAGTTCACCACCACGGCGGCGCCGTCCCGCGCCAGCGCCTTGGCGATCCCCGCACCGATGCCCTTCGATGCCCCGGTCACGACGGCGACCTTGCCCGCAAGCTTCGACATGTGTCCTATCTCCGATATGGGTCGGCCGCGGGATGGCGTCCTGAGTCCCATAGTTCGGAACTTCGGAACTAACGGAGCGTCGTTCAAGACCCCATATGGACGAAAGATGAGACCGCTGTTTCACCCCGCCATCGAGGACGTGCGACCCGAGGCCATCCTGCACGCCCTCGCCGACCCGAGCCGCGCGGCCATCTTCGCCAGGATCATGCGGGCGGGATGCGTCGAGGCCTGCTCGGCCGTGTCGGCGCTCGGGGACCGCGTCATCCCGAAATCCTCGTTGTCCAACCACTTCAAGGTCCTGCGCGAGGCCGGGTTGATCCGCAGCGAGCGTCACGGCGTCGAGGTGCGCAACCATTCCCGCTGGGCCGAGGTGGAGGCGCGCTTTCCCGGCCTGCTGATGGGCATCATCAACGCCTACGCGGCGGAGGCCGGCCCCGCCGCAGAGGCTGCCGGACCGCGATAGGGGCCCGGCCCGGGTCGGCCGCCGCGGGCGCCCCGAGCGCGCACGGCCGCTCGCCCGGAGCGGCCGACGGTCGGTCAGGACCGATCCCGCCGAGACACGCGCGCCGGATCAGCGCGGCCCGATCGGCTCCGAGGCCAGCAGCGTCTCGAAATACGCGATGGTTCTCATGAGCCCGTCCCGCAACGGCACGGTCGGGCGCCAGTCGAGGAGTTGCGCGGCCAGGGCGATGTCGGGCCGCCTCTGGCGCGGGTCGTCCACCGGCAGCGGGGCGTGCACGAGCTTCGAGCGCGAGCCCGACAAGTCGACGACGAGTTCGGCGAGCTGCCGGATGGTGAACTCGTCCGAGTTTCCCAGATTGACGGGGCCGGTGATCTCCGCGTCGGTGGCCATCATCGCCTGCAGCCCCAGGACCAAGTCGTCGACGTAGCAGAACGAGCGGGTTTGATGCCCTTCGCCGAAGATCGTGATCGGCGCGCCGCGCAGGGCCTGGACGACGAAGTTGGAGACGACCCGGCCGTCGCTGGGATGCATGCGCGGGCCGTAGGTGTTGAAGATTCGCACCACCTTGATCGGGACGCGGTGCTGTCGGTGATAGTCGAAGAACAGGGTCTCGGCGCAGCGCTTGCCCTCGTCGTAGCAGGAGCGCGGGCCGAGGGGATTGACGTTCCCCCAGTAGCCCTCGGGCTGCGGGTGCACGAGCGGATCCCCGTAAACCTCCGAGGTCGAGGCCTGGAGGATCGGCACGCGGAGCCGCTTCGCCAGCCCCAGCATGTTGATCGCCCCCATGACGCTGGTCTTGGTCGTCTGGACCGGGTCGAACTGGTAGTGGATCGGGGATGCCGGGCAGGCGAGATTGTAGATCCGATCCACCTCGACGAAGAGCGGGTGCGTGACGTCGTGCCGTATGAGCTCGAAGCGCGGATTGTCGAACAGGTGGGCGATATTGCTCTTCCGGCCCGTGAAGAAATTGTCGACGCAGAGCACCTCGTGGCCCTGCTCCAGCAGGCGCTCGCTGAGGTGCGAGCCGATGAAGCCGCCGCCGCCGGTGATCAGGATCCGATCGCTCATCCGTGATGCTCCCGGCGCTCAGAGCCTGGCCGCGTCGGTGGCGGCGCGGGTCCTGAAGAGGGTGAGCCGTCTCAGCCAGTGCGGTCGCGCGGCGCGCCGCTTCGGCAGGTTCTGCTCGACGAAGCTGGCGAACTCTTCGAGGTCGAGATCGAAATCCTCGCGCTCCCGGCTGCCGGGGACATGTAGGGCGTTGGTCGAGGTGTCGAGGTCCGTCACCCGCTCGGCGGGAAAGTAGTGACAGGCCGACACGTTCTCGCGAAAGATCTCGGTGTCGTAGATGCGCAGATCGTCCTTCCCGCTGAGCACGGATCGGCTCGATATGACGCATCCGGGCGCGTTGGCGACCCACTTATACTTGGCGAGCCCGGCCCCGAAATGCGTCACGAACAGGTCGGTGTGGAGCGCGGCCACGAGGCTCGCCCCCATCGAGCAGGGCACGAGCGGCATCAACTCCACGTTGGAGACGTCGGCGACCCGTGCGCGCAGCGCCCCGATCAGCTCGAGCTCCTTCCGGACGATGGATGGCACGCTCCCTTCCGCGGGCACGAGGCTCTCGCAGTAGCTCTCGACGTAGCCGCCCTCCGCGCCCGCGAGCGTGTTGTGCCCGTCGACGATGACGAGGAACCTCTCGCCGCGCCTCCGGCCGAGGCGTCGGATCAGCGCCACGTAGCCGTCGAGCTGCCGGACCCACTGGCGGTTCTCCAGACGCAGCCCGATCAGGACGATCGTGGCCCGGCGCGCCGCGTCCGTCAGGCGGGCATCGAGAGCGGGTTCCGCGCTCCGCGCCAGGGCCGCGAGACGATCGGCCAATCGCTGGCTCACGCGGTAGGACCGGAAGGGCAGGAAGGTGGCCGCGCCGGCGACGGCAGCCTGCAGCAGGGGCAGCGGGCCTTCGATCCCGCGATACACCTGCCCGGCGAGCTCCGGGAAGACGGCGTCGACCGGAGAGATCGGCTCGTTGCAGCTCGCGAACAGGAACACCGCCGGCGCGCGACCGAGCGACAGCACGTCGTCGACCGCGGCCAGCTCGTTCCAGATGGCGTGACTGATGTGCGCGTGCTCGAAGACCACCCCGACGCGCGTCGACCGCGCCGCGCCGTCGATCAGCGCCGGCAGGAGGTACTGCCGCCACAACCGCACCTGCACCAGGGTCGCGGCGTCGAACCCGACGCTTCCCAGGTTCGGCCGGGCGTAGGCCGTGTTCGCGCGAACGTCCAGCAGGGCCGACGCGAGGCGCGAGTTCTTGCCGATCAGCGTGCACAGCGTCTCGTTCCGGTCCGCCGCGTAGCCGACAAAGCGGAAGCCCGGCATGGGCAGGTAGATCGAGAAGCGCAGATCGCCGCCGTCCGGATGGGCCGTCTCCTGGCCGCCGCGCGCGACGATCGCCTTCGTCACCAGTTCGGGCAGGTGGGGCGGAGCCCCCGCCGGTGCGGCGTTGAGGCGTGCCAGCGCCGCGTGCATCGCCTGCGCCCGCGGATCGGAACCGCCGCCCGTGACGACCCGGACAGCGTGCTCCGGGCTCGCGGCAGCCGCGCGTGCGAGGGCTTCGATCAGGAGGTGGAGATCCTCGATCATGGCCCGCGTGTTCGACGCGTCGCCGTCGTCGGTGTGGAGCGCCTCGGCCTGCCAGTCGAGCGGGCCGGCGCCGTCCCACGGCGCGGCGAGGAAGTCCGCAGCGCAGGACGCCAGCGGTGTGCCGTCCGGGTTCAGGAATCGGAACGCGCGCGCGTCGTTCGGACCCAGGAGCGCGACCACTGTGACGCGCCCGCCGAGATCGATCAGACCCAGGACATCCCAGTCGGGCTCCGTCGGGGCAGGCGCGACGAGCCGACCATCGCGGCTCGCGACCGCCTCGCCCGATCGCTGCAGCCTGCGGGTGTGGCGGATGATCATGGGCGCCCGTCCTCGATAGCTCCGTCCGGGTTTGTCGAAGTTCGGGCGTTGCCACAAGGAGGCCCTTGGGCGCGCCCCCGGAACAGGCCGATCCGATCGGATGCGCCCGACGCGCCCGCAGTGGACCCGCGTCCCGTCGACGGGGTGAAGGCGGCCCGCGATCACCTGTCCCGCCGACATAGCAGAGCGGGGTGCCGCGGCGCGCTTCGATCGATGACGGCGCTGTCGGGTCGCCGGGAGCACTGACACATTGTTGCGGCGGCGCCGAGGAGTTCTTGCCGCGCGTCGCGCCGATCCTGGCCGACACGATCTGCTGCAGAGAGTTGTATATCTGCGGGTCACGCAGATACTAGAAGTTGCCAAATTTCCGGTACGGGCGGTATGATACTGGTACCGATTATCGATTTTGGTATATCGCTACCAGAGATCGGGTTTGTGCGAACCGATTTGCGCCGGAGGAGGCCAGGCTGTTGCAGACTACGGCTGATCTTGCATTGCGCGCGGCCGGCTATGTCGGCGCCTGGACAGCGGACGTGTCGGCGGGACAATCCCTCCTCGACGAGGGGACGGCGGCGCTGCTCGCCGGGGATGCGACCCTGGCCGGGCGCCCGCTGCCCATCGAGATCGCCCTTCGATGCACCCATCCGGACGATCGCGACTGGGTCTTCGCGCGCATCGCCCGGGTGCGCCGGACCGGCGGCCCCGTCTCGGCCGAGTACCGCGTCCTCACGGACGGCGGCGAGGTTCGATGGGTTCTCGACCGTGGCAGCCTCACGCCCGATCCGGCGGGACGGATGCGCGGTCGCGGCATCATCATCGACACCACGGACAGCCACCGCGGCCCCTTCCTTCCGAGCGCGGCGGGCGATCTGCCGGCGGACGACCCAATGATCATCGCGGTCGATCACCTCCTGCAGGCGCGCGCGGCGATCGTCGCGATGGGCCACCAGCGGCTGCAACAGGTGTCGGATCTGGCGCTCTTCGAGGTCGGGCGAGCGCTGGCGCGGCGCGCTCGGGCGTAGCCGGACGGTCCTGTCCGCGGGACGCCGGCGCGGATCTCCCCGGATCGCCACGGATGCGAGTCAGTGTTCGAGGGCGTGCGCCGGAGCACGGTCGGCGGCCTCGGCCCGTGAGAGCTTACCGACAGGCCGAGAGATCAGTATTCCCGGTGGAGGCTCCGATGGCTGATGCTGCGATCCGCGAGACGATACACCTCGACGAAGGCGACGTGATCGTCCTGCTCCCCGGCAACCTGTCCCCGGCCAGCATCGGCCTGCTCCAGGCCAAGCTCGACGGTTTGGCCGCGGACCTGAACGCGCGGTGCCTGGAGGAAAGCCGCGCTTCCCTCTCGGGATTGGCCGGGCTGGCCGCCTTCCTCGCGAGCTGAGGCCGCCCAGACAGCGCAGCGCGGGCCGTTCTCGACCGTGCTGCGACGGCTGGAGGACAGGTGTCGCCGGTCGAGACAGCCGCGACATGCCCCCTCGCCCGACCCGGTCGGGAGCGGCCCTAGTGCAGGTGCAGGGCCTTGAGCGCCTTGCGCACCAGTTTCTCCCCACAGGGCTTGGCGATGAAATGGGCCTCCTCGGGCAGCGCGGTCGCCTCGCGCGGATCGCAGCCCGAGCAGACGATGATCCGGGTCTCCGGCCAGCGTGCCCGGACGGCGTGCGCGAGCGCGCGGCCGTCCATCGTGCCGGGCATGTTGATGTCGGTGTAGAGCAGGACGGCCCCGTCACATGCCTCCAGATGCTGGAGCGCGCCCTGGGCGTGTTCCGCCTCCAGCACCTCGAACCCCAACGCCGTCAGCATGTCGGCCGCGACGAGGCGGCTGAACTCTTCGTCCTCGGCGAGGACGGCGATGGGGCGAGGTCCTGACATGCAGCGGCAACTGCATCGCCGGGTCGCCTGTTTCAGCGTGGCCGGGGATTTTCCGACGCCTGCGACCCTTTCGACAAATCCGGCTCGCCGGCGGCGCTGTCGACCTCCCGACCGCGTACGCGGCGCACGAGGCCAACCCTGCGCGACCCCAGCCGGACGCTTCGGTCACCGATCCGGCAAGTCATCGCCGCGCTTGCCGGGCTTCCGGCGCCGTCGCCGAGATTAGCGTGTGCCGCCGCAGCCTCGTCCTCGACCGATGCGGCACGCGCCTCCAGTGCCGCGCCGACCTGTCCAGGCGAATACCTGACTCAGCCGGCCTCGCGGCCGCCGAAATATGTGCCTCGTCTGCGAGAGACTTCATATCCGAAAGTCGCCCATCGAGCCGGGTGCCCCTGTCGACGTAGAAGCGGCCGCGTCCTGTAGGGCGAAACCTGACTTATGATGCTTGCAACGGTTTGCTACGGCTGATGGTTACTGCTCGCGAAAAGCGTGGAGAGCTCGATGTACGCCTCGGTGCTGGGTGGTCCGGAGATAGCGGTCGAGCCTCCGGGTGCCGGTCCGCCGCCTGAGGCGATCACCCTCCGCGAACACATCCGCCTGATCCTGCGCAAGCTCCCGCGCCCCGCGCCCAGCGCTCAGTACAGCTGAAGGGAACGAAGCACGACACCGTCGGTGGTGTGGATCTCCACGCACCAGCGCTCGTCGGGATCGGGCAACTCGCCCCGTGCGTGCATCTCGGCGATCAGCTGCGTCGCCTCGGCCACGGCGATCTCGATCGAGTTTGCCAGCACGCCCTCCTCGTCCTCGATGACCTCGTCCGGCCCCCTCAGGCGGAAATGGTACCGCTCTACCATGTCGCTCCTGCTCACGCCGTCGGCACGGCATGCCGACCGCGCGAGGGTAGCATCGAATGGCCGGATAAAGCCAAGCTGGCATGCCAAGTCGGGGCCGACCGTGGCGAGATCCGCCCTGGGCGGCGCAGGTTCCCGCCTGTGATCTGCGAGGATGTCGGGGGCAAGGCCGGTGCGCGCCGACGCAGGTTGTTGCGCCAGTCAAGCTCTTAACGCGTCAGGCCTTTTCGCGGCGCATTGTGCGGGCATGTGCCATTGCCCGACGAGTTCGCCATGCATTTCGAGATCCGCGCGACCGACACCCGTCTGTGGACCTGGGTCCTCCTCGATACGACGCAGATGCCGGTCCTGACATCGGACCGCACCTTCCCCTCGGAAGCCCAGGCCTCGGCGGCGGCGCTGGCCTTCGCCAAGCTCGTCACGCGGGCCGGCAGGACTCTCACCGCCGCACCGCCGGGCGGCCTGATCTGAGGCGACCGCCGTTCCCCGGCGCGACGGGGTCTATGGCTGACGCCTGACGCAACCCCGCAGCGCCATGTCGGTGTGCAGGGCGACGATCTCCGCCTTGGTCATCCGGCCGTCGGGCCGGTACCACGTGCAGGCGCTGGTGAGCATCCCGAGGATTGCGTAGCCGGCGACCCGCGCATCCCGGACGTCCAGCTCCCCCGCCTCCGATCCCCGCTCGAGCAGCGCGACCAATCGGTCTTCGTAGGCCCGGCGCAGGGCGACGATCGCCGCGTAATGCGGCGGGTCGAGCGAGCGCAGCTCGAAATTCGCGATGAAGACTTCCTGCTTCTTCTCGAGATGGTACGTGACATGGTGCGCCACGAAGGCGCGGAGACGGTCCGTCGGGGTGCCGGTCGCCGTCGCCAGCGCCGCGTCGGTCCGCGCCAGCAGCGTCTCCATGTGGTCGCGGACGATGTCGAACAGCAGATCCTGCTTGCTGCGGATGTGGTTGTAGAGCGAGGCCGCCTGGATCCCGACCTCGGCGGCCAGGGCGCGCAGGGTCATCGCCTCGTAGCCGTGGCGATAGATGAGCCGAAGCCCGGCCCGGCGGATGGCGGCGGCCGTGCGCGGCCCGTTCGATCCGGCGGTGCGACCCACGAAGACACTCCGAAGAAAGTTCAGAGCGCAACAGACACCGGGGAATGCTCACGCCGATCCTCGCTATAGGCTAACGAACAACCGTTCGTAAATCGCCTTGCCAGCCTCGCTTAACGAACGTACGTTCGTTTCAAAGAGGCGAGTGCCCGATTCTCAGGCGAGGAGACGCGCGATGCCCATCGGCCTGCAGGATTTCGACTTCGGCCTGGGCGAGACGGCCGACGCCCTGCGCGCCGAGGTGGAGCGCTTCGCGCGCGCCGAGATCGCCCCCCGCGCGGCGGCGATCGATGCCAGCAACGCGTTTCCCGCGGACCTCTGGCGCAAGCTCGGCGCCCTCGGCGTTCTGGGCGTCACCGTCGAGGAGACCTATGGCGGCGCCGGCATGGGCTACCTCGAGCACGCCGTGGCCATGGAGGAGATCAGCCGGGCCTCGGCCTCGGTCGGGCTGTCCTACGGCGCGCATTCCAACCTCTGCGTGAACCAGATCCGCCGCAACGGCACCGAGGCGCAGAAGCGGCGCTACCTGCCGAAGCTGATCGCGGGCGAGCATGTCGGCGCGCTCGCGATGTCCGAGCCGGGCTCCGGCAGCGACGTCGTCTCCATGCGGCTGCGGGCCGACAGGCGCGGCGACCGCTACGTCCTGAACGGCACCAAGATGTGGATCACCAACGGTCCCGACGCCAACGTCCTGGTGGTCTACGCCAAGACGGATCCCGAGGCCGGTCCGCGGGGGATCACGGCGTTCCTGGTCGAGAAGGATTTTCCCGGCTTCTCCACCGCGCAGAAGCTCGACAAGCTCGGCATGCGCGGCTCGAACACCTGCGAGCTGCTGTTCCAGGACTGCGAGATACCGGAGGAGAACGTCCTGGGCGCGGTCGGGCGCGGCGTCGGCGTGCTGATGTCGGGCCTCGACTACGAGCGCGCCGTGCTGGCCGCCGGGCCGCTCGGCATCATGCGCGCCTGCCTCGACGTCGTCCTGCCCTACCTCCACGAGCGCCGGCAGTTCGGTCGGCCGATCGGCGAGTTCCAGCTCATGCAGGGCAAGATCGCCGACATGTACACGGCGACGAACGCCGCCCGGGCCTACGTCTACGCGGTGGCGCGGGCCTGCGACCGCGGGCGGGCGACGCGCCGGGACGCCGCGGGCGCGATCCTGTTCGCGGCCGAGCGCGCGACCGCGGTAGCCCTCGACGCGATCCAGGCGCTCGGCGGCAACGGCTACATCAACGACTATCCGACCGGCCGCCTGCTGCGCGACGCCAAGCTCTACGAGATCGGCGCCGGCACGAGCGAGATCCGGCGGATGCTGATCGGCCGCGAATTGTTCGCCGAGACGGCCTGAGCGGGGAGCGGGCCCCATGCCGGTGATCGAATCCGCTCTGGATCCGCGCGCGCCCGAGGCCCGCGCCAATGCCGAGGCCATGCGCGCCCTGGTGGCGGACCTGCGCGCGACCGCCGACCGCGTCCGGCTCGGCGGCGGGGAGGCCGCGCGGGAGCGCCATCGCGCCCGCGGCAAGCTCCTGCCCCGGGACCGGATCCGGGCGCTGATCGACCCGTTCTCGCCCTTCCTGGAAATCGGCCAGCTCGCCGGGCACGGCCTCTACGGCGGCGAGGTCCCCTCGGCCGGGATCGTCACCGGCATCGGCCGCGTCGCGGGGCGCGAGTGCGTGATCGTCGCCAACGACGCGACCGTGAAGGGCGGCACCTACTTCCCGATGACGGTGCAGAAGCACCTCCGGGCGCAGGAGATCGCGCAGCAGAACCGGCTGCCCTGCCTCTACCTCGTCGACAGCGGCGGCGCGCATCTGCCCAGCCAGGACGAGGTCTTCCCGGGCCGGGACCATTTCGGCCGCATCTTCTACAACCAGGCGACGATGTCGGCGCAGGGCATCGCCCAGATCGCCGTGGTGATGGGCTCCTGCACCGCCGGCGGCGCCTACGTGCCGGCGCTGTGCGACGAGTCGATCATCGTCCGCGGCCAGGGCACGATCTTCCTCGGCGGGCCGCCGCTGGTGAAGGCCGCGACCGGCGAGGTGGTCAGCGCCGAGGAGCTCGGCGGTTCCGACGTGCACGCCCGGATCTCGGGCGTGACCGACCACATGGCGGAGACCGACGCCCACGCCCTCGGCATCGCCCGCCGCATCGTGGCCAACCTGAACGCGGTGAAGCGCCCCGCGCTCGCGCCGCGGCAGCCCGAGCCGCCGCGCTACGCCGCCGAGGAGATCTACGCGGCGGTGCCGGCCGACCGCCGGACGCCCTACGACGTGCGCGAGGTCATCGCCCGGCTGGTGGACAGCAGCGACTTCGACGAGTTCAAGCACCTCTACGGCCAGACCCTGGTCTGCGGCTTCGCCCATATCTGGGGCTACCCGGTGGGGATCGTCGCCAACAACGGCATCCTGTTCTCGGAGAGTGCCCTGAAGGGCGCCCACTTCGTCGAGCTCTGCGCCCAGCGCGGCGTGCCCCTGGTGTTCCTCCAGAACATCACCGGCTTCATGGTCGGCCGGCGCTACGAGGCCGGCGGCATCGCCAAGGACGGGGCCAAGATGGTCACCGCCGTCGCGACCGCGGCGGTGCCGAAATTCACCGTCCTGATCGGCGGCAGCTTCGGGGCCGGCAATTACGGCATGTGCGGGCGGGCCTACGGGCCGCGCTTCCTCTGGATGTGGCCGAACGCGAGGATCGGCGTGATGGGTGGCGAGCAGGCCGCCTCGGTCCTGGCCACGGTCCGGCGCGACTGTGTCGAGGGCCGCGGCGGCACGTGGTCGGCGGAGGACGAGGCGGCGTTCAAGGCGCCGATCCGGGCGCAGTACGAGGAGCAGGGCCACCCCTACTATTCCAGCGCCCGGCTCTGGGACGACGGGGTGATCGACCCGGCCGACACGCGCCGCGTCCTGGCGCTCGGTCTCTCGGCGAGCCTCAACGCGCCGATTCCCGAGACCCGCTTCGGCCTGTTCCGGATGTAGGAGGCGCGGGATGAGCGGCACCTTGCTGGAGACGGTCGACGAACGCGGGGTCGCCACCCTGACGCTCAACCGTCCGGAGCAGCACAACGCCTTCGACGACGGCCTGATCGCCGCCCTCACCGCGTCCCTGCACCGGCTGGGCGCCGCTGCCGGGATCCGGGCGGTCGTCCTGGCGGGCGCGGGCCAGAGCTTCTCGGCGGGCGCCGACCTCGCCTGGATGCGCCGGATCGCCGGCCAGTCCTTCGACAGCAACCTCGCCGACGCCGCCGGGCTCGCGGGGCTGATGCACAGTCTCGACCGGCTGCCGAAGCCGACGCTCGCCCTCGTGCACGGGGCGGCCTACGGCGGCGGCGTCGGGCTCGCCGCCTGCTGCGATATCGCCATCGCGGCCGAGAGCGCGCGGTTCTGCCTGAGCGAGGTGCGGCTCGGCCTGATCCCGGCGACGATCGGCCCCTACGTGGTCAACGCGATCGGCCCGCGCTGGGCCCGGCGCCTGTTCCAGACCGCGGAGGTCTTCTCCGCCGAGCGCGCCCGGGCGATCGGCCTCGTGCACGAGGTGGTGCCCGACGACCGGCTGGAGGCGGCCGGCGCGGAGGTGCTGCGCGACATCCTCCGGGGTGCCCCGGGCGCGCAGGCCGAGGCCAAGGACCTCGTCTTCCTGTGCGAGGGGGGGCCGGTGGACGCCGACCTGGGGCGCGAGACGGGCCGGCGCATCGCCCGGCGCCGGGCCTCGGACGAGGGGCAGGCGGGCATCGCCGCCTTCCTCGACAAGCGCTTAGCCCCGTGGCGGCGGGACTGAGGGGGCGGCCATGTTCGGCAAGATCCTCATCGCCAACCGCGGGGAGATCGCCTGCCGGGTGATCGCCACCGCCCGGCGCCTCGGCATCGGCACGGTCGCGGTCTATTCGGAGGCGGATGCCGGCGCCCGACACACCCGGATGGCCGACGAGGCGTGGCCGATCGGGCCCGCCCCGGCGCGCGCGAGCTACCTCGTGGCCGAGCGGATCCTCGACGTCGCCCGGCGCGCCGGGGCGGAGGCGATCCATCCGGGCTACGGCTTCCTGTCGGAGAACGCGGACTTCGCCGGCGCCTGCGCCGGGGCCGGCCTCGTGTTCGTCGGCCCGCCCCCGGCGGCGATCCGCGCCATGGGCTCCAAGGCCAAGGCCAAGGCGCTGATGGAGCGCGCCGGGGTCCCGCTGGTGCCGGGCTATCACGGCGCCGCGCAGGATGTCCCAGCGCTGAAGGAGGCGGCCGCCCGGATCGGCTACCCGGTCTTGATCAAGGCCTCGGCCGGCGGCGGCGGCAAGGGCATGCGCGTCGTCGAGGCCGCCGCGGCGTTCGAGGCCGCGCTCGCCGGCGCGCAGCGCGAGGCGCGGGCGTCCTTCGGCGACGACCGGGTGCTGATCGAGGCGTACCTGACCCGCCCCCGGCACATCGAGATCCAGGTCTTCGCCGACAGCCACGGCAACACCGTCTCGCTGTTCGAGCGCGACTGCTCGATCCAGCGCCGCCACCAGAAGGTGATCGAGGAGGCGCCCGCCCCGGGGATGGATCCGGTCCGGCGCGCGCGGATGGGCGAGGCCGCGGTCGCGGCGGCGCGGGCGGTCGGCTATGTCGGCGCCGGCACGGTGGAGTTCATCGCCGAGGGCGAGACCTTCTACTTCATGGAGATGAACACCCGGCTCCAGGTCGAGCACCCGGTGACCGAGATGGTCACCGGCCTCGACCTGGTGGAGTGGCAACTGCGCGTGGCCGCGGGCGAGCGGCTGCCGCTCGGCGCCCCGGATCTGGCCCTGCGCGGCCACGCCATCGAGGCGCGGGTCTACGCCGAGGATCCGGCGCGCGATTTCCTGCCGGCGGTCGGCACCCTCGCCCACCTGCGCCAGCCGCCGGAGGTGCCGGGGCGGGTGCGGGTCGAGACCGGCATCGTGCAGGGCGACCGGATCACCCCGGATTACGACCCGATGATCGCCAAGCTGGTCGTCTGGGGCGAGGACCGTGCGGCCGCGATCCGGCAGCTCGCAACCGCCCTCGCCGCCTACGAGGTGGTCGGCGTGACGACCAATCTGGATCTCCTGCGCGCCGTCGCCGGCCACCCCGCCTACCGCTCGGCCGACCTCGACACCGGCTTCATCGCCCGCCACGCCGACGACCTGCTGGCGCCGCTCGCGACCGGTGCAATCGATCCCGCGCTCTGGGCCGCCGCCGCCCTGACCGTCCTGCGCGACCGGCGCGCGGCCGTCGCGGCGCAGGCGCTGGCGAGCGGCGACCCGTGGTCGCCCTGGGCCGATCCGGATGCGTGGCGGATGAACGGGGCGGGCTACCAGGAGCTGCAGTTCCGCCACGGCGACGCGCCGCCCGTCACCCTGCGGGCATGCCCCCTCCCCGACGGCAGCGCCCGCCTCGACCTGCCGGGCGGCACCGTCCTGGCGGCGCTCGCCGAGGACGCCGAGGGCGAGCGGCTGATGCTGGACGGCGTCTGGCGCCGGCTGCGCACGGTCCGCCGCGGCGCGGAGCTGACGGTGATCGTCGGCGGCCGGAACGCGACGCTGGTCCACGTCGATCCCCTCGCCCCGCCCCGGACCGAGGCGTCCGGCAGCGACCGGGTGACGGCGCCCGTGCCGGGCCGCCTGACCCAGCTCTGGGTGCGGCCCGGTGATGCCGTTGAGAAGGGCGCGCCGCTCGCGGTGATCGAGGCGATGAAGATGGAGATCACCCTCCGCGCGCCGCAGGCCGGCACCGTCGCCGAGACCCGCCACGCCGTCGACGACATGGTCGAGGAGGGCACCGAGATCGTCACCTTCGCGGCGGAGGAGCGGCCCGCATGAGCTATCCGGCCCGGGTGCAGGTGATCGAGGTCGGGCCGCGCGACGGGCTCCAGAACGAGCCCGCGCCGGTGCCGATCGCCGCCAGGGTGGCGCTGATCGAGGCCCTGGCCGAGGCCGGGCTGACCCGCATCGAGGCCGGCAGCTTCGTGTCGCCCCGATGGGTGCCGCAGATGGCCGAGACCGCGGAGGTTCTGGCGCGGCTGCGCCCCCGGCCCGAGGTCGGCTATTCCGTTCTGGTCCCGAACCTGCAGGGCCTGGAGCGGGCCCTCGCCTCCGGCGTCCGGGACATCGCGGTGTTCGCCGCCGCCTCCGAGAGCTTCTCCCGGCGCAACGTCAACGGCTCGATCGCCGAGACCCTCGACCGCTTCGCCCCGGTGCTGGAGGCGGCGCGCGCGAACGACCTGCGGGTGCGGGGCTACGTCTCCTGCGTCCTGGGCTGCCCCTACGAGGGCGACGTCGCGCCGGTGGCGGTCGCCCGCGTCGCTGCGTCCCTCCACGCGATGGGCTGCCACGAGATCGCCCTCGGCGACACGATCGGGACCGGGACGCCGCGCGCGGCCCGGCGGCTGGTCGAGCGGGTGGCCGCCGACGTGCCGCTGCAGGCGATCGCCCTGCACTTCCACGACACCTACGGGCAGGCCCTGGCCAACATCCTCGCCTGCCTCGAACTCGGCGTGTCGGCCGTGGACGCCGCGGTGGCGGGCCTCGGGGGCTGCCCCTACGCGCCGGGGGCCGCCGGCAACGTCGCCACCGAGGACGTCGTTTACATGCTGCGCGGCATGGGCATCGAGACCGGGATCGATCTCGATGCCCTCGCCGCGGCCGGGCGGTCGATCGCGTCCCAGCTCGGCCGGGAGCCGGCCTCGAAGGTCGCCCGCGCGCTGGCCGCCGCGCCGCCGCCGACACCCTGATCGACGGGCGGCCTCGGACAGCGCCGCGGCGGCGCGCGCGTTCGGAGGAACGAGGGAGGACGACATGAGCGACCGGGCGGTGAGCTATGTCCACGGGGCGATCGGCGAGCCCCTGCTCGGCCTGACCATCGGCCAGGCCCTGGATCGCGCCGCCGCGGCGTGGCCGGATCACCTGGCGCTGGTCGCGCACGCCCAGGGCGTCCGATGGACCTGGCGCGAGCTGAGGGACCAAGCCGACGCCTTCGCGGCCGGCCTGCTCGCCCTCGGCCTCCGGCCCGGCGACCGCATCGGGATCTGGTCGCTCAACCGCGCCGAGTGGGTGCTGACCCAGTTCGCCGCCGCCCGTGCGGGGCTGATCCTGGTGACGATCAACCCGGCCTACCGGCTGTCGGAGCTGGAATTCGCGCTCAACAATGTCGGCTGCACCGCCCTGGTGACGGCGACGGCGTTCAAGACCAGCGATTATCTCGGGATGCTCGGCACCCTGGCCCCCGAACTCGCCGCCTCCGGGCCGGGCCGGCTGTCTGCCGCCCGCCTGCCGCACCTGCGCACGGTGATCCAGATCGGCGGACCGCCGGCCCCGGGGACGGTCCCGTTCGACGCGGTCGCGGCCCGGGGCGACGCGGCCGGCACCGGCGCCCTGCGCGACCTCGCCGACGCGATGCAGTTCGACGACGCGGCCAACATCCAGTTCACCAGCGGCACGACGGGCGCCCCGAAGGGCGTCACGCTGACCCACCACAACATCCTCAACAACGGCCACTTCGTCGGCCGCGCGATGCGGCTGACCGCCCAGGATCGGATCTGCATCCCGGTGCCGCTCTACCATTGCTTCGGCATGGTGATGGGCAATCTCGCGGCCCTGACCCACGGCTGCGCCATGGTCTTTCCGGGCGAGGGCTTCGATCCGCGCGCGACACTGGAGACCGTGCAGGCCGAGCGCTGCACCGCGCTCTACGGCGTGCCGACCATGTTCATCGCCGAGCTCGACCATCCCGAGTTCGCGCGCTTCGATCTCCGCTCCCTGCGGACCGGGATCATGGCGGGCGCGCCGTGCCCGATCGCGGTGATGCGCCGGGTCGTGGAGGAAATGAACATGCGGGATGTCACCATCGCGTACGGCATGACCGAGACCAGCCCGGTGAGCTTCCAGAGCTCGAGCGACGACCCGCTGGAGCGGCGCGTCACGACCGTCGGCCGGATCCACCCGCATCTCGAGGTCAAGATCGTGGATCCCGAGGGACGCGTGACCCCGCGGGGCGAGCGCGGCGAGCTGTGCACGCGCGGCTACTCGGTCATGCTCGGCTACTGGGCGGACGCGGAGCGGACCGCGGAGGTTCTCGACGCCGCCGGATGGATGCACACCGGCGACCTCGCGACGCTGGACGCGGAGGGGTACTGCAACATCGTCGGCCGGATCAAAGACATGGTCATACGCGGTGGCGAGAACATCTATCCGCGCGAGATCGAGGAGTTCCTCTTCCGGCATCCGCAGATCCAGGACGTCCAGGTCTTCGGGGTCTCCGACCCGAAATACGGGGAGGAGCTGTGCGCCTGGATCCGGCTGCGCGACGGCGAGACCCTGTCGGAGCCGGCAGTGCGCGCGTTCTGCGCGGGGCAGATCGCGCATCAGAAGATCCCGAAATACATCCAGTTCGTCGACGCCTTCCCGATGACGGTCTCCGGAAAGATCCAGAAATTCGTGATGCGTCGGTGCGTGGAGGAGCAGCTGGGCCTCGCGCGATCCGAGACGGCCTGAGCCGGTCCCCGCGAATGCTGTCATCGCCCGGCGGAACGAAGATTTCGTCGTCCAATCGGGCTTGAACGTTGCTGCGCGCGCCGCGAGCGGACATGCTGGCGCGCGACATCACCGAGGCGGCGTATCAGTGTCGGCATGGCCACAGGGCGACGGCGAGATGGCCGCGCGCATCCGCGACTTCGGCTGGGAGCGGACGCCGCTGGGGCCGCCCGCCCGCTGGCCGGAGCGCCTCAAGGTGATGGTCGAGCAGGTGCTCGCCAGCCCGCTGGTCGCGTCCCTCGTCTGCGGGCCCGAGCGCCTCCTGATCTACAACGACGCCGCCGCCCGGCTCTACGGCGCCCGGCACCCCGAGGGTCTCGGCCGGCCGCTCGCGCGCACGTTCCCGGAGGGGTGGGCGACGGTCGCGGACTTCTACGCGCGCGCTTTCGCGGGCGAGGCCGTGCAGGTGGCCGGGCAGCCGCTGGACACCCGCGGCGAGGGCGCCGCGGAGGACGTCTTCGACGCGCTCCTCGTGCCCGTGCGCGACGCCGACGGGAAGGTCATGGCCGTCCACATGACCGGCTTCGAGATCGGTGAGCGCCTGCGCGCCGAGGCCAAGCTGCGGACGAGCGAGGCCCGGTACCGCCACCTCTTCGACGCCATCGACGAGGGCTTCTGCACCATCGAGGTCCTGCTCGACGCGGCCGGGCGGGCGGTCGACTACCGCTTCCTGTCCGTGAACGCGGCCTTCGAGCAGCAGACCGGGCTCCGCGACGCGGTCGGCCGGACGGTCCGGGCGCTGGCGCCCGACCTCGAGCCGCACTGGTTCGAGACCTACGGCCGGATCGTCCGAACCGGCAAGGCGGAACGCTTCGAGGACCGCGCCGACGCGCTCGGGCGCTGGTACGAGGTCTACGCCTTCCCGATCGGGGCGCCGGAACGGCGGCAGGTGGCGGTCCTGTTCAAGGACATCCTCCAGCGCAAGCGCGCCGAGGATCGGCTGCGCGCGAGCGAGGAGCGGTTCCGCGCCCTCGTCACGGCCAGCTCGGACGTCATCTACCGCATGAGCCCGGACTGGAGCGAGCTGCGGGTCCTGGAGGGCCGCGGCTTCCTGGCCGACACCGTCACCCCGAACGACGACTGGCTGAGCGCCTACATCGATCCGGCCGACCAGCCGCGCCTGCGCGAGGCCATCCAGCGGGCGATCCGATCCAAGACGATGTTCGAGCTGGAGCACCCCGTCCGGCAGGCGGACGGGAGCCTGGGCTGGGCGCTGTCCCGGGCCGTGCCGCTGCTCGACGATGACGGCGAGATCCGCGAATGGTTCGGCGCCGCCAGCGACGTGACCGCGCGCAAGCGGGTGGAGGACGATCTGCGCGCGAGCGAGGAGCGGTTCCGCGGGCTGGTCGAGGGGTTCGGTCAGTTCAGCTGGGAGGCCTCGGCCGAGGGCCTCATCGAGGTCGACAGCCCGGGCTGGCGCGCGTTCACCGGGCAGCGCCCGGACGAGTGGCTCGGGCGCGGCTGGATCCACGCGATCCACGCGGACGACCGGGCGCTCACGGAAGCGAAGTGGCGGCAGGCCGTCGCGACGCGGACGGCGGTCGATCACGAGTATCGCCTGTGGCACGCCCCGAGCGCGTCCTGGCGGTGGTCGAACGTCCGCGCGGTGCCGATCACGAACCCCGACGGGTCGATCCGCAAGTGGTCGGGGGTGAACATTGACGTCACGGACCACCACAGGCTGCTGGCGCGCCAGGAAGTGCTGATCAACGAGCTGCAGCACCGCACGCGCAACCTCCTCGGCGTCGTCAGCGCCGTGGCGGGCAAGACACTGCGGCAGGGCAGCTCGGTCGAGGCGTTCGAGGCGCGGCTGCAGGCGCTCAGCCGCGCGCAGGGCCTGCTCAGCCAGTACGGCAGCGACTCGGTCGAGGTGGGCGCGCTGGTGCGCGCCGAGCTGGCCGCCTACGTCGACGGCGCGACCGACCGCATGACCGTCGCCGGCCCCGAGGTGCACCTGACCGCGCGACAGGTGCAGAACTTCGCCCTCGCCGTCCACGAGCTGACGACCAACGCGGTCAAGCACGGGGGGCTCAAGACCGGGACCGGCCATCTCAGCGTCACCTGGGAGATCGTGCGCGACCGGCGCGAGCGCCGCCGACTGGCCCTGTGCTGGATCGAGAGCGGCCTGCCCGCGCAGGCGGCGCGCGTCACCCGCCGCGGCTACGGGACCGAGTTGATCCAGGAGGCGCTGGCATATGCCCTGGGCGCCACGGTCGAGTACGCGCTGGACCGCGACGGCGTGCGCTGCCGCATCGAGATGCCGGTGTCCTAGGTTGCGCGAAGGCCGCGATGCGCGCGCGATCCGTCAACGTTGGTCAGCGGCTTCCGCGATCACGAGACCGTCCACCCGAAGCATTCGAGCATCATCATCTCGGATCCAGCGCGAGAAAATTCAACGACAACCGTTACAGCGCGATCTACCGCGTCCCGACCGGCAGATAATATCGTCTGACGGCGCCCCAGTTACGATCGTAACCAAAAACTCTTCCGACAGACACGAAAGCGGCCGATCACCGAACTTACTATGCATCTCGGACAGTCATGAGGTCTGAGAATGAACGGTGTCGCCCCCTCGATCCGCCCTGCCGCGCGAGCCGGAGATCCGGACGCGGCGTTTCTCGCGACCGTCGCGGCGCTTCGGCCCCTCATCGCGGAGCACCGGTCGGCCCTCGCTGTCGGCCCGGACCTGCCGGAGCCGGTCGCAGAGGCGCTCATCGACGCCGGTCTCGCGCAGCTCTGGCTTCCGCGGGGCCTGGGCGGTCCTGAAGCGCATCCGCTGAGCGTCCTGGCGGCGATCGAAGCTCTGGCGGAACTCGACGGTTCGGTCGCCTGGTGCGCCGCGATCTCGTCCGGGGGCGCGTCACGCTTCGCCGACCTGATCGACGCGGACGTGATGCGTTCGCTCATCCCTGCCGGCAGGAAGTTCGCGGGCAGCGGGAGCGGCCAGCCGACGGGAACAGCGGTTCGCCATGGATCCGGCTGGCGGATCAACGGACGCTGGTCCTGGGCGAGCTTCTGCCGCTACAGTTCCGTGTCCGCATTGATGTGTGTGGAGATCGAGGGCGAGCGGCCGAAGCTCGACGAGAACGGGCGGCCGTCGCTGCGCGGCGTCTTCATCGCCTCGAAGGATGTCGAGGTCGTCGGCAACTGGAATGCCGGGGGGCTCCGGGCCAGCGGGAGTCACGACGTCGCGTGCACCGACATCTGGGTGCCGAACGCGCAGACCATCGACGGCGCGAGCCTCATGATGCCTCGCGACAGAAGGCCCCTCTACATGCTGCCCATGGCATCGGCGGCCGCGATCGCCGCCATCGGTGTTCCGCTCGGGATCGCCCGGGCCTCGATCGACGCGTTCATCGATCTCGCGCAGACGAAGACGCCGCATGGCGGCAAGGTGCCCCTGAGACTTCGCGAGGATGTCCAGGTCGCGATCGCGCGTGCCGAGACGAGCCTCGAAGCCGCGCGCGCCTTCGCCCGGGACACGGTCTCCGAATTCTGGTGGGAAGCCGAGAACGGCCGTCCGATAACGCTCGCGTGGCAGGCCAAGCTTCGGCGGGCCTGCTGGTACGCGGGCCATGTCGGGAAGCAGGTGGTCACGAGCATGTACGAGGCGGCCGGCAGTTCCGCCGTCCTCGAAGACCTGCCGTTCGCGCGCCAGCTCCGCGATGTCTACGCGGCCTGCCAGCACATGCATTATCAGGACCGGCTGCTCGTGCCGACCGGCCGCATCCTTCTGGGCCTCGAAGCCGACGCGCCGTTCATCTAGAGCCGTCGCCGATCACGCATGCGCCGACCGCTCCTCGCGCCACGGTCGCCCCCGTTCCTCGGGACCCCATCGAGGAGGGACGCGACCCTGGCTTCACGAACAGGCGTTCTCGACCTTCGAGAAGATGGTCGTCTCGAGCGCGACGTGATCGGCCACGGCCTTCGGCTGCGAGGACCGTTCGACGGCGTGGAAGACCGCGTGGATCGCCTCGGCCGTCTTCTCGTCGGTCCGGACGAGGCGCCCGGTCCAGGCCGTGATCTCCTGGGGCGACGACGTGCTGGTCACGAAGCCGATGATGTCGCCCTCGGCCGTGCCGACGAGGATGCGGCTTCGATGCGTCTGCGCGAAGCCGGGATCGGCGGCGGTGTAGGTCCCGGAGACCGCCTCGCCCATCTGGAGGAGGCGGAGTTCCGCGCCGGCTTGGCTCCGCCAGACACCATCGAACATCGTTGCTCAAGCCCGCCGATCGAGCGGCCGCTCGCACGGCCCATCACAAGCGATATAGCAGATTTGATATAACGGATGCGCGAGCCCGGCAATGCTGGGGCGCGGTCCGCGTCTCGTGAGGCCCTGAGCGCGGCCCCGCTACCAGAGGGCCCCGTGCGGGTGGAACCGCACGGCGTCGCCCGGCACGACCTCGGTCCGGTCATCCTCCAGCTCCACGAGGCCGTCGGATTCGGTGAGCGATGACAGCATGCCCGCGCCGTCGCGCTGGAACTTCCGGGCCTCCCAGGCGCCGTCGGCGTCCCGGGCGAGGCTGACCCGGACGAACTCCCTGCGGCCCGCGCGCTTCCGATAGGGAAAGGCCGCCCTGACGGTGAATCCGCGCGACGGCGCGTAGGCCTCGCCGGCGAGCCGGGCGAGGAGCGGCCGCACCACGAACAGCAGGGTGACGTAGACAGCCACCGGGTTGCCCGGCAGGCCCAGGAACGGCTTGCCGTCGATCATGCCCATCGCGACCGGCCGTCCCGGCTTGATCCCCAGCCGCCAGAACACGAGGCGCCCGATGCTCTCGACGGCGGTCTTCACGTGATCCTCGTCGCCGGTCGACACGCCGCCCGAAGTCAGGATCACGTCGTGCTCGGCGGCCGCCGCCGAGAGCCTGGCCGCGAGGGCCGCCGGGTCGTCGCGGATGACGCCGAGGTCGCGCGCCGCGACGCCCATCCGCCGGAGAAGAGCGAGCAGCAGGACGCGGTTCGAGTCGTAGATCGCGCCCGGCCCCAGGGGCGACCCGGGCTCGACGAGTTCGTTGCCCGTCGAGAACACGCCGACCCGCAGGGTGCGGCGGACCTTCAGCGTGCGCAGGCCGACCGCGGTCGCCAGGGCCAGGTCCTGCGGCCGGAGACGCCGGCCGGCCGCGATGATCGTCGAGCCCTTCGCCGCGTCCTCGCCGGCGTCGCGGCTGTTGGCGCCCCGCTTCAGCCCGAGCGGCAGGGACACCCGGCCGTCGGGCAGGACCTGGACGTCCTCCTGCATGAAGACGGTGTCGGCCCCCGCCGGCATCGGGGCCCCGGTGAAGATCCGGGCGGCCGAGCCCGCCACCGACACGCCTTCGGGGGAGGCGCCGGCCGCGACGACCGCGCCGACCGGCAGGATCGTCGCATCGGAGGCGCGCAGGTCCGCGAAACGGACCGCGTAACCGTCGACGGCCGAGTTGGGGAACGGCGGGACGTCGATGGGCGCGACGCAATCCTCGGCCAGGACGCGCCCGTCGGCGTCCGGGACGGGAACGTCCTCGGTGCCGACGATCGCTGCGAGCCGCTCGCCGAACAGCGCGTGCGCGTCCTCGATGGTCATCAGAGGACCGCCGAACGCGAAGCAGTCGTCGCTGAGCTGGGCCATCCGGCTAGAGCCTCCCGAGGACGTCTTCGAAGGGAACGGCCACGTCGAGCATCAGCCCCGTCACCGCCGCCGCGTCGTTCAGATCTACGACGGGAATGCCCGAGGCCGGAAACGCGACGTCGCTCGCGATGCCCACGATGGTGGTGTCCAGCGGATGGAGGGGCGGGCGGCCGTTCTCGGCGCGATGGACCTCGATCTTGGGGATTGGCTCCCGCTTGTACCCTTCCACGACGACGAGGTCGCACGGGCTGATCCGCCGCAGGAGCTGGCCGAGGCTCGCCTCCTGCTCGTCGCGCAGCTCGTGGACCTGGGCCCAGCGGCGGCCCGACGAGATCAGAACCTCGCTCGCGCCCGCCCTGCGGTGCTCGTAGGAATCCTTCCCAGGCCAGTCCGTGTCGAAGTCGTGATGGGCGTGCTTGATGGTCGCCACCCGCACCCCGCGGGCGACGAGCAGGGGGATGGCCCGGACCAGCAGGCTGGTCTTGCCGGCCCCGCTCCACCCGGCGAGTCCGATTACGCGCATGCCGGACACCGCTGACAGCCCCTCTCGTGCCGTTCCCACTGCCCCGCGCGAGGGCTCAGGGCAAGCGTCGGCCGCACCGCCGGGACGCGTGACCCCGGCGTCACGCAAATTGAAACGACTTCAAAAACGATATAACACCTCCGCTATAACGGCTGCCATTTGGTATGCCACGAGCGAGCGCCACGCCAACGGACCCGAACGGGCACGCCATGCACGACTTCAACCGTCCCTCGATCGCGCAGGCCTGAGCATGGGCGACGCATCCTCCGCGGCGGACTGGGCCGCCATCGTGACGGACGCCTACTGCGCCGACGCGAAGCCGCCGCTCACGCAGGAGCTCGCCGGCCGGGTCCGCGACGCGCTCGCCCAGGCGGCCGCGTCGCCGGCCGGAGACGCGCCGGGCTCCCTGATGGACCGCCTGAACGACGCCCTCGACGCGTTCGAGACCGAGCTGCGCTCCGTCGTCGGACCCAGGGTCACGTCCCTGGACGAGGCGACGGGCACGGCCACGATGAAGCCGCGGTCCGAGGCCGGCCAGCCGCTCCGGGCCTTCGGCGGCCAGTAACCTCCGACCGGCCCTCAGGACACCGCGACCACCCGTCCCAGCAGTTGGAAATCAGATACCGCATGAGTGAGGCACCGGGGACAGTCAGGACTTTCTCGCATCCCGGCCGGGGGCGGAACAAGGCGCGCAGCGTCCCCAAGGGGCGCCAGGTCGAGCCGCGGGCGAAGGTCGAGATCGAGGAGCTTCTCGGCTCCCGCTCGCGCCAGCGCGACCTGCTCATCGAGCACCTGCACCTGATCCAGGACACCTACGGCCAGATCAGCGCCGAGCACCTGGCGGCGCTCGCCGACGAGATGGCCCTGGCCTTCGCCGAGGTGTTCGAGACCGCGACCTTCTACGCGCATTTCGACGTCGTGAAGGAGGGTGACGCCTCGATCCCGCGGCTGACCGTCCGGGTCTGCGACAGCATCACCTGCGCGATGTTCGGCGCCGACGAGCTGCTGGAGACGCTCCAGCGGGAACTCGCCTCCGACGCCGTCCGCGTCGTGCGCGCGCCCTGCGTCGGCCTGTGCGACCACGCGCCCGCCGTCGAGGTCGGGCACAACTTCCTGCACAAGGCCGACCTCGCCTCCGTGCGGGCCGCGGTCGAGGCCGGCGACACGCACGCCCATATCCCGGACTACGTCGACTACGAGGCCTATCGGGCCGCCGGCGGGTACGCGACCCTCGACCGGCTCCGCAGCGGGGACCTTCCGGTCGACGACGTCCTGAAGGTGCTCGACGACGGCGGCCTGCGCGGCCTCGGCGGCGCGGGCTTCCCGACGGGGCGCAAGTGGCGCTCGGTGCGCGGCGAGCCCGGGCCCCGGCTGATGGCGGTCAACGGGGACGAGGGCGAGCCGGGCACCTTCAAGGACCAGCTCTACCTCAACACCGACCCGCACCGCTTCCTCGAGGGCATGCTGATCGGCGCCCACGTCGTCGAGGCGCCGGAGGTCTACATCTACCTGCGCGACGAGTATCCCATCTCCCGCGAGATCCTGACGCGCGAGATCGCGAAGCTCCCCGCGGGCGGCCCGCGCATAGACCTGCGCCGCGGCGCCGGCGCCTATATCTGCGGCGAGGAATCCTCGCTGATCGAGTCCCTCGAAGGCAAGCGCGGGCTGCCGCGGCACAAGCCGCCGTTCCCGTTCCAGGTCGGCCTGTTCAACCGTCCGACGCTGATCAACAACATCGAGACGCTGTTCTGGGTCCGCGACCTGATCGAGCGGGGCGGCGACTGGTGGAAGAGCCACGGCCGCAACGACCGCGTCGGCCTGCGCTCCTACTCGGTCTCGGGGCGCGTGAAGGAGCCGGGGGTGAAGCTCGCCCCGTCCGGCCTCACCATCCAGGAACTGATCGACGAGTATTGCGGCGGCATGGCGGAGGGCCACACCTTCGCGGCCTACCTGCCGGGCGGCGCGTCGGGCGGCATCCTGCCGGCGTCGATGAACGACATCCCGCTCGATTTCGGGACGCTGGAGAAGTACGGCTGCTTCATCGGCTCCGCCGCCGTCGTGATCCTGTCCGACCGGGACGATGTGCGCGGCGCCGCGTTGAACCTGATGAAGTTCTTCGAGGACGAGAGCTGCGGGCAGTGCACCCCCTGCCGTTCGGGGACCCAGAAGGCCCGCATCCTGATGGAGCAGGGCGTCTGGGACACCGAGCTCCTGGGCGAATTGTCCCAGTGCATGCGGGACGCCTCGATCTGCGGCCTCGGCCAGGCCGCCTCGAACCCGCTCAGCAGCGTCATCAAGTACTTCCCGGACCTGTTCCCCGCCCCGCGCGCCGCGGCTGCCGAGTGAGGCAACCGATGGTACCGGCGAATTCTATCCCGATGTCCGAGCCAGGAGCGGCCGCATGAGCAACGCCCCCGAACAGCGCGGCGACAAGACCGAGAAGCCCGAGATCCGGGCCGACGGGCTGCAGGATGCGGGCGGCCCCGCGCCGGGCCCGAAGCCGGGAGCCGGCGGCTCCTACTCGGAAGGGGCGAAGGCGGGCGGCCAGGCGGCCCCGGAGCCGTCGGGCTTGCACGATCTCAAGGAGCGGCCGACCGCCCCCTCGACCATCGCGTTCGAATTCGACGGCCAGCAGGTCGAGGCCGCCCCCGGCGAGACGATCTGGGCCGTCGCCAAGCGCCTCGGCACCCACATCCCGCACCTCTGCCACAAGCCCGAGCCGGGCTACCGCCCGGACGGCAATTGCCGCGCCTGCATGGTCGAGATCGAGGGCGAGCGCGTGCTGGCCGCCTCGTGCAAGCGCACGCCGGCCGTGGGCATGAAGGTCAAGTCCGCGACCGAGCGCGCCACCAAGGCCCGCGCTATGGTGCTCGAGCTGCTCGTGGCCGACCAGCCCGAGCGCGCGACCTCGCACGACCCGACATCGCACTTCTGGGTGCAGGCCGACTTCCTCGACGTGTCCGAGAGCCGCTTCCCCGCGGCCGAGCGCTGGACCGGCGACTTCAGCCACCCGGCCATGAGCGTCAATCTCGACGCCTGCATCCAGTGCAACCTCTGCGTCCGCGCCTGCCGCGAGGTCCAGGTCAACGACGTGATCGGCATGGCCTACCGCTCGGCCGACGCGAAGGTGGTGTTCGACTTCGACGACCCGATGGGCGGATCGACCTGCGTGGCCTGCGGCGAGTGCGTCCAGGCCTGCCCGACCGGCGCGCTGATGCCGTCCGCCTACCTCGACGCCGAGCACAACACCCGGACGGTCTATCCCGACCGCGAGGTGACCTCGCTGTGCCCCTATTGCGGCGTCGGCTGCCAGGTCTCCTACAAGGTGAAGGACGAGAGGATCGTCTACGCCGAGGGCGTGAACGGCCCGGCCAACCACAACCGGCTCTGCGTGAAGGGCCGCTTCGGCTTCGACTACGTCCACCACCCCCACCGCCTGACGGCGCCGCTGATCCGCCTGGACAACGTCCCGAAGGACGCCAACGACCAGGTCGACCCGGCCAACCCGTGGACGCACTTCCGCGAGGCGACCTGGGAGGAGGCGCTCGACCGCGCCGCCGGCGGCCTCAGGACGGTCCGCGACACCCATGGCCGCAAGGCGCTCGCCGGCTTCGGCTCCGCGAAGGGCTCGAACGAGGAGGCCTACCTCTTCCAGAAGCTGGTGCGGCTCGGGTTCGGCTCGAACAACGTCGACCACTGCACCCGGCTGTGCCACGCCTCGTCGGTCGCCGCCCTCATGGAGGGCCTGAACTCGGGCGCCGTGTCGGCGCCGTTCTCGGCGGCGCTCGACGCCGAGGTCATCATCGTGATCGGCGCCAACCCGACCGTGAACCACCCGGTGGCGGCGACCTTCCTCAAGAACGCCGTGAAGCAGCGCGGCGCCAAGCTGATCGTCATGGACCCGCGCCGGCAGGTGCTGTCGCGGCACGCCTACAAGCACCTCGCGTTCAAGCCCGGCTCGGACGTCGCGATGCTCAACGCGATGCTCAACGTGATCATCGAGGAGCGGCTCTACGACGAGCAGTACATCGCCGGCTACACCGAGAACTTCGAGGCGCTCAAGGAGAAGATCGTCGAGTTCACGCCGGAGAAGATGGCCTCGGTCTGCGGCATCGACGCGGAGACCCTGCGCGAGGTCGCCCGGCTCTACGCCCGGGCCAAGTCCTCGATCATCTTCTGGGGCATGGGCATCAGCCAGCACGTCCACGGCACGGACAACTCGCGCTGCCTGATCGCGCTCGCCCTCGTCACGGGGCAGATCGGGCGCCCCGGCACCGGCCTGCATCCGCTGCGCGGCCAGAACAACGTCCAGGGCGCGTCCGATGCCGGCCTGATCCCGATGGTCTACCCGGACTACCAGTCGGTCGAGAAGGCCGCGGTGCGGGAGATGTTCGAGGAGTTCTGGGGTCAGAAGCTCGACCCGCAGAAGGGCCTCACCGTCGTCGAGATCATGCGGGCGATCCACGCCGGCGAGATCAAGGGCATGTTCGTCGAGGGCGAGAACCCCGCGATGTCCGACCCGGACCTGAACCACGCCCGGCACGCCCTGGCGATGCTCGACCACCTCGTCGTGCAGGACCTGTTCCTGACGGAGACCGCCTTCCACGCCGACGTGGTGCTGCCGGCCTCCGCCTTCGCCGAGAAGGCGGGCACCTTCACCAACACCGACCGTCGCGTGCAGATCTCGCAGCCGGTGGTGTCCCCGCCGGGCGACGCGCGGCAGGATTGGTGGATCATCCAGGAACTGGGGAAGCGCCTCGGCCTGCCCTGGAACTACGGCGGCCCGGCCGACATCTTCCGCGACATGGCCATGGTGATGCCGTCGTTCAACAACATCACCTGGGAGCGCCTGGAGCGCGAGGGCGCCGTGACCTACCCGGTCGACGCGCCGGACCAGCCCGGCAACGAGATCATCTTCTACGCCGGCTTCCCCACCGAGAGCGGGCGCGCGAAGATCGTCCCGGCCGCCGTGGTGCCCCCGGACGAGCTGCCGGACGAGGACTACCCGATGGTCTTGTCGACCGGCCGCGTGCTCGAGCACTGGCACACCGGATCGATGACCCGGCGCGCCGGCGTCCTCGACGCGCTGGAGCCCGAGGCGGTCGCCTTCATGGCCCCGAAGGAGCTCTACCGGCTCGGGCTGGAGCCCGGCGACACGATGAAGCTGGAGACGCGCCGCGGCGCGGTCCACCTGAAGGTGCGCTCCGACCGCGACGTGCCGGTCGGCATGATCTTCATGCCGTTCTGCTACGCCGAGGCCGCGGCCAACCTGCTGACGAACCCGGCGCTCGACCCGATGGGCAAGATCCCGGAGTTCAAGTTCTGCGCGGCCCGGGCCTCCGCCGTCCACACGGCCATGGCCGCCGAGTAGGCGGCGTGATCTCCGGCGGCGCGCCCAGGCGTGCCGCCGGACCCTGGCGGCGGACATCGGGCTGATCCTGTTTCCAATTGATCAGCCCGGTGCCGTCCTTGCGAGCGGAGCGGAGCAATCCAGTCGGCGCGACGCTGACAGATATCACGCGGCCCTGGGTCGCTTCGCTGCGCTCGCGATGACGCAGCGGGCTGCACAGACCGAAGCCGACGCCCGACCGTCGAGAGACCGCTTCCCACGGAGGCCCACCTCTGCGCGGCCTCGCTCCTACGAATCGGCCTTCATCAGCGAGGCGAGAAGGTCGAGTTCGCCCGCCACGGCCTCCGAGGCGAGCCGCTCCATGCGCAGGTAGCTGTCGAGGATGGCGTCGCCCGTGCTGGTCAGGACCGCCCCGCCGCCCCGGCGGCCGCCCTTGCTCGCGGAGACGAGCGGCTCCTGGAACGCCTTGTTCAACGTGTCGATGAGGTACCAGGCTCGCTTGTAGCTCATGCCCATCCGGCGCCCCGCGGCGGCGATGGAGCCGGTGTCGCGGATGCCGCTCAAGAGGGCGGCCTTGCCCGGTCCCAGCAGGGTGTCCGAGCCCAGCTCGATCCGCAAACTGATGCTCGTGTCCTCGCCCAACGCACACCGCCGCTTCGCCGGAGGCCCCAGCGCCTCGCAGGCGTCCCTACGCGAAACGGTCGCGTCGATCATCCCGGCGGGCGACAGGATCGTCCGTCCCGTTCCGTCGAGGCCGGCCAACGGTGCGCACGTCACGCGGCTCACGCGGCGGGCGTGAAGCCCAGAGCGCGCAGCGCGGCGGCCGTCTCGGGCTCGCCCAGCAGGCTCAGGAAGGCCGCGAGCGCCGGCATCTCCCGCGCGTCCGCGCGATACGCGAGGTCGTAGGCCTCCTCCGTCAGCGGGCGGAAGCCCAGCCCGTAGGCATCCGCGACGCTCGCGATGGCCACGCCCCAGTCCGCCCTGCCCTGCGAGACCGCCGCGGCGACGGCGTTGTGCGAGCGCGGCTGGTTCCAGAACCCCGCCGGCCGGGCACCGTTCAGCAGCCCGTCCACGAGCAGGCGCGTGCCCGATCCGGCGTTGCGGTTGACCATCACGGCGTCGGGGTCGGCGAGCGCCGCGGCGACCGCGTCCGCGGCGTCGCGCCCTTCGAACCGGGCGTCGCCGCGGCGGAACACGACGCCCTGGAGGCGGCACCACCCGGGCGCGAGGGACAGGCCCTCGGTGAGGAACGGGGCATTGTACCGGCCCGTCTCGGGATCGAAGAGGTGCATGGCGGCGACATCGCACTCGCCGCGCCGCAGGGCGGCGAGGCCGCCGGCCGACCCGACCCAGATGGTGCGGGCGCGGTACCCTCGCTCGCCGAGCAGGCCGACCACCCGGTCCAGGCCGATGCAGTGGCTGCCGACGATCGTCAGGTCCGGCGCCCGCACGCCGGCGCCCAGGCGGACCACGGCGACGCCCTCCCCCGCCTCGACGCCGGCGCGCGCGGCCGGAACCGCGAAGAAGCCGTCCGCCTGCGAGAAGGCGGTGACCGAACCCGAGCCCTTCGGCAGCGGCAGGGCGATCGTCCCCTCGCGACCGTGGGCGAGGGAGGTCATCACGAACTCGGTGCGGCCGAGTTCGGAGGGCACCCGCTGGGACACTTGCGCCGCGATCGTCTCGTCCTCGCGCGGCGGCAACCCGGCGAGCGCCCGCACGTACGGCACGACGAAGTCGTGGAAGGTGAACATCGCGGAGGTGGGGAACCCCGGCAGGACGATGACCGGCTTTCCCTGCGCCACCGCCACGCAGAGCGGCTTCCCGGGCTTCAGGGCCACGCCGTGGAACAGGATTCCCGGCTCGCCGAGGCGGGACAGCACCCGGTGCGACACGTCGCCGGCGCCTTTGGACGTGCCGCCCGAGAGCACGACGAGGTCGCTGTCCCGGAGGGCGGACCGGAGGGCGGCCTCGAGGACGGAAGCCTCGTCGCGCACGATCCCGAGCCGGACCGGCTCCCCGCCGTTCTCGGTCACCGCGGCCGCGATGATCGCGCCGTTCGAATCGTAGATCGCGCCCTCGGGCAGGGGCTCGCCCGGTGCGACCAGCTCGTCCCCCGTGGACAGGATTGCGACCCGCGGGCGTCCTGTGACGTCGACGGCCGCCAGGCCGCACGCCGCCAGCATGCCGATCTCGCGGGCGGTGATCCGCGTTCCCGCGCGCAGCACCGTCTCGCCGCGGGCCATGTCGGCCCCGGCATAGCCCACGAACTGCGCCGGCCGCACCGCGGTCAGGACATCGACGGTAAGGCTCCGGGCGTCGAACTCCGTGTGCTCGACCATCACCACCGCGTCGGCGCCGCGGGGGATCACGCCGCCGGTGGCGATCGGCGTCGCCGTACCCGGCTGGACGACGACGGTCGGCGCGACGCCGCAGGCGAGGATCTCGCGGTTCAGCGTGAGACGCCGCGGGCTCGCCGGCCCGGCGCCTTCCGTGTCGGTCGCGCGCAGGGCGAAACCGTCGACCAGGGACCGGTCGAAGGGCGGGACGTCCATGGGCGAGGCGACGTCGCGGGCCAGAACGCGCCCGAGCGCGTCGTCCAACGACACCGTCTCGGACGGCAGGCGCGCGTGCGGGACCGCCGCCCGGAACCGCGCGAGCGCGTCGTCCCGGCTCATCACCCGGAGAAACTGCTCCTGGCTCGAGGCCGCGGCGAGGCGCGCGACGAAATCCGCCGCCCCGTCACGGTCCGCGTCGGCGCTCACAGGGCCCAAACCTCTACCTCCTCGCCGGCCCGGAAGCCTTCGCTCTCCGGCTCGACCACGACGATGCCGTCCGCCTGCACCAACCGACCGAGCGGAAGGCCGGCTCCGCCCAGCGGCTCCACGCCGTCCGACCCGCTCCGGACGAAGACGACCTCGGACAGACCGATCGACGAGACGATCTTCCGGAGGAGGACGTGCCGCCGCGGCGAGCGCTCCCGCGCGCCGGCGAGCCGCGCGATGAGCGGACGGCCGAGGGCCAGGAACGCGGCGAGCGCCGCCTCGGGAGGCCCGGGCACCAGGAGGACCGGCCTGCCGGCCGCGGAGCCGACCGCGGTGGTCTCCCCGGGCCGCAGGGCGATGCCGTGCGCGCGGACGTCTCCGGCGCGGGCGAGGGCCGCCGCGCTGTGGTCCGAGCGGCCGAAACCGCTGCCCCCGACCACCAGCACCGCGTCCGCCGTGCCGCCGCGGATCGCCTCGGCGATCTCCTCGCCCCCCCGGGCGCGAACCGCCTCGGTCGCCCCGCCCGCCCGCGCGATCAGACGCCCGAGCAGGGGCGACACGGTATCGAGGCTGGACGTCCCGGCGGTGACGACGCGCAAGCGCGGCTGACGGACGTCGACCGCCTCCAGGCCGGCCGCCTCCAGGACGAGCAGGTGAAGGGGCTCGATCCGGGTGCCGGCCTCGATCAGCCGCGCGTTGGCGGCGACGTCCTCCCCCGCTCCGCGCACGCCCTCCCGCGGGGCGATGTCCGCGACGACCATGCCGTCCGCGAATCCCTCCGGGGGCAGGACGGCATCGGTGCCCGACGGCAGCGGCTGTCCCGCCTCGACCCAGGGTGGCGGTCGCGCCGGGAAGATCGGCGCGTAGGCCGACGCGCCGCCCACCGCGGCGGCCGCGACCGCGAAGCCGTCCCGCATCGCCGTCGGGCCCGTGGGCACGGCAGCGTGCGCGACGACCGCTCGCGCGGCGACGCGTCCGAGCGCCGCTGCGAGCGGGACGGTCGCGGGTTCGACGGGAGCCGCCGCGCCGCTGAGCAGGATCGCCGCCTCCCGAAGCGGGATCAGCGCCGAGGACGCATTCCGGATCATCGTGGCGGCGATGCGCCATCCGGGTTCGATGATCAAGGGCCGGCGCGGCGGCCGACCCGCCGACACGACAATGGTCGCCCCGGGCGATATGCTCGCCGCCTATCCGCACGCGCTCCCCTGACAGGCATGACAGGTCCATTCCGCCGAACCTGCGTCACGAGGTCGGCCTCGACGGCTGATCTCGCCATCCGCCTCGTCCGATTCCCGAGGACCGGCCCGGGGGCATGATGCAGACGCTCCAGGACATCCTCTCCCGCCTGTTCAGCCTGGATCGGGACGTGCTGGCGATCGCGTGGCTGTCGCTGCGTGTCAGCCTCACCGCCGTCGGCATCGGTCTCGTGCTCGGCATACCCCTGGGTGCGTTCCTGGCCGTCGCCCGCTTCCCCGGACGCGGCGCCGCGGTCGGCCTGCTCAACGCCTTCATGGGGCTGCCGCCGGTGCTCGTCGGCCTCGCGCTCTACCTCGTCCTGTCCCGCTCCGGTCCGCTCGGACCGCTCGGCCTGCTGTTCACCCCCGCCGCGATGATCGCCGCGCAGGCGACGCTCGCGACCCCGCTCGTCGCCGCACTGACGCAGCAGGTCGTCGCCGACGCCCGGGTGCATCTCGGGGAGCAGCTGCGCTCCCTCGGGCTCTCCGCACCGCGTCAGGCCGCGGCGATGATCTACGACGTGCGCTTCTCCCTCGTGACCGCCGCGCTCGCCGCGTTCGGCCGGGCGATCTCGGAGATCGGCGCGGTCCTCGTCGTCGGCGGGAACATCGACGGGTATACCCGCACGATGACGACGGCGATCTCCCTGGAGACCCAGAAGGGCGATCTCAGCCTCGCCCTGGCGCTCGGCCTCGTGCTGATCGGCCTCGTTCTGGTGGTGAACGTCGCCGTGGCCCTGCTCCGCCGGCACGCCGCGCGGGTGTACGGATGAGCGCGACACCGGCCATCCGCCTCGAGGACGTGACCCTGGTCCTCGACGGTCGGACGGTGCTCGACCGTCTCTGCCTGGAGGTCGCTACGGGCAGCGTCACGGCCGTCATCGGCCCGAACGGGGCGGGCAAGAGCGTCACCCTGAGGGTCGTCGACGGGCTCCTGCGGCCCGACGGCGGCACGGTGCAGGTCGGCCCGCACCGGCGGGCCTTCGTGTTCCAGCGGCCGGCGCTGATCCGCGCGACCGCGGCCGCGAACGTCGCGCTGGCTCTCGGAGACCTGCCCCGTCCTGCGCGGGCCGCGCGGGTGGAGGAGGCGCTCGCCCGCGTCCGCCTCTCCGAGCGCGCCCGCGATCCCGCGACGCGGCTCTCCGGCGGCGAGCAGCAGCGGCTGGCGCTGGCCCGTGCCTGGGCGGTCGGCCCCGACCTGCTCCTCCTCGACGAGCCGACCGCGAACCTCGACCCGGCCTCGACCGAGATCGTCGAGGGATTGGTGTCCGCGATGGCGCGGGCGGGCACCACGGTCGTGCTCGTCTCACACAATCTCGGGCAGGTGGCGCGCCTCGCCGACGCGGTGATCGTGCTGGCCTCGGGCCGCGCCGTCGAGCATGGTCCCGCCCGACAGATCCTGTTCTCGCCCCGGACGTCCGAGGCGCGGGCCTACCTCGCTGGGGAATTGCCGTGGACGCCTTTCGTCGCCGCCTCCTGACCCTGGGACTGGCCGCGCTCCTGAGCGCGGCTGCCCTCCTGCCGCCGGCCGAGGCCGAACCGGTGTCGATCGTCGTCGCCTCGACGACCTCGACCGAGCAGTCCGGCCTGTTCAAGCACATCCTCCCGCTCTTCCGGGAGGCGTCCGGGATCGACGTGAAGGTCGTCGCCCTGGGCACGGGACAGGCGCTCGACGCGGCGCGCCGCGGCGATGCCGACGTGGTCCTGGTCCACGACCGTCCGGCCGAGGACAAGTTCCTCGCCGAGGGCTTCGCGAAGCGGCGGTACGACGTGATGTACAACGATTTCGTGCTGATCGGCCCGGCCTCCGATCCGGCCGGCGTGCGCGGCCTGGGCGTGCGCGAGGCCTTCGCCAAGCTCGCGGCCAGCAAGGTGGCGTTCGTGTCGCGCGGGGACCGCTCGGGCACTCACAGCGCCGAGCTGCGCAGCTGGAAGGAGGCGGGCGTCGATCTCGCGGCCGTGCGCGGCCCCTGGTACCGGGATGTCGGCCAGGGCATGGGCCCCGCGCTCAACACGGCCTCGGCCCTCGGCGCCTACATCCTCGCCGACCGGGGGACCTGGCTCGCGTTCAAGAACCGCGCCGACCTGGTCATCCTGGTTCAGGGGGACCGGAGCCTGTTCAACCCCTACGGCGCGATGCTGGTGGATCCCGACAGGCACCCCGGCGTGAAGGCGAAGCAGGGACAGGCCTTCATCGACTGGCTCGTCTCACCGGAGGGGCAGCAGGCGATCGCGGGCTACAAGGTCGGCGGCGAGCAGCTGTTCTTCCCGAGCGCCGGCGCGCCCGTGACGCGCTGAACCCGGGATCCCCGGGTCGAAGCGCCGGATCGCCGTCGACGCGCGCGCCTGCCCGTCCCGGGCATCCGCGAGGGTGGGCGGCGGATCTCGCCGGCATTCGCCATCGTGCGGCTCGGAGACCGGCCAGGGACGATGGTCGGCCGGGTCGGGGCGGCGCGGGACGTCGCGATCCGCTTCACCGAACCGGAGGTGCCGAGCGCGCGTTTGGCCGAGGTCACCCAGGACTGTGCGGGTCCACCGTCGCGAGGGAGATCATCGTGGTCGGGCATTCAACCGAGCGGCCTGAGACGCCCCCGGAACCCGCGGCGCCCGAACACTCCGCGTTCGGCGCGTACAGCTCTCCACCCTGCTTCATGCACGAGCTCGGCCCCGACTTCGTCGGCCCGGCGGCGGAGCCTCGGCCTTCCGAACCCTGCGGTCCTGAGAGCGCCGCATCCGACTGGCCGAGCATGCGGCAATGGCGAAAGGAGACCCGCGCCGCGCTCATCGCGCGGCGGGTCGGCATCTCCGCCCAGGACCGCGCCGCCCGGAGCGAGCGGATCGAGCAGGGTCTCCGAGCCGCTCTACCTTCGGCATCGGGCCTATCGATCGGTCTCTACTGGCCCTTCAGGGGCGAGTTCGACGCCAGATCCCTCCTGACGGAGCTGCGCGGAAGCGGGGCGCGACTGGCGCTTCCGGTCGTCGTCGAGAAGGCGCGCCCGCTCCAGTTCCGGGTCTGGTCGCCGGGCGAGCGCATGATCCGCGGCGTCTGGAACATACCCGTTCCCGCAGAGGGCGAGATTGTCGACCCGGACGTCCTGATCGCGCCGCTCGTCGGCTTCGATCAGGCAGGGTACCGCCTGGGATACGGCGGCGGCTTCTATGACCGGACCATCGCGTCCAGGTCGACGAAGCCGCGGGTCATCGGCGTCGGCTTCGAGTTCGCGCGGCTCGCGACGATCCACCCGCAGGCGCACGACGTCCCCATGGACATCATCGTGACGGAAGGCGGCGTCTGGCCCCGCACGGAGCGACCCTGATCGCGCCGCGGAGCGGGCCGGTGTCCGCGCTGGCCGGCTCGGCAGGGCCTGGCCCAGGACCGTTCGGCCTGAGGTCGGCGGATGAGGGCGCGGGGGTCTCAACCGAGGCTCCTGATCGGGGGGGCCCTTGGAACAGGCGGCCGCGGCGGCTCGTTCAGGCGTCACGGCCCGCCACGTTGGCGAGCCGGTGACGACCAGGATACAGCCATGGCTACAGGCACCGTGAAGTGGTTCAACGAGACCAAGGGCTACGGTTTCATCCAGCCCGACGATGGCGGCAAGGACGTGTTCGTTCACATCTCGGCCGTCGAGCGTGCGGGCCTTCGCTCCCTCAACGAGGGTCAGAAGATCTCCTATGACGTCGAGGCGGACCGCCGCAGCGGCAAGGAGAGCGCCGCCAACCTGAAGGCTGGCTGAGCACCGCGCGACGAGTGGCCTGTATCGGGGCCGCTCGTCACAGATCGGGCTTCGAACTCGGGGCAGGAGACCGCGTCAGGCTCTCGATCTCCCGCATCGGTCTCCCCGACTTGCGGGCGATCTCCTCTTCCTGCTCGGTGATGAGAGTGCGTGCCGGCTCGTCGCCGTCGAGGCCGCCCAGGATCTCGGCTGGCACGCGCCGATTCGAGGCGCGGCTGCCGTCGGCGTAGGTGACGTCGAACAGCACGAACCCCTGCACCTTCGGCAGAGACTTGGTACGCTTGGCCATGAGGGATATGCCGGCTTCTCGGACGAGGCGAACGCCGTCGCGGCCCCTGCGTCTTGCAGGCGCGACGCGCGGTCAGGAGCGCGTCTCATAACCCATCCTTCCCGTTTGCCGGAATATCCATGGCGCCGGCCCACAGAGGGACGCCTGTGACATCTTGGAGGCACATCGACACCGGCCTCGTTCCCGGCGGGAGCCCGTTGCACCTGATGCAGCGGGGCCACGAGTTCTCCATCGTCGCCGACACGATCGAGCTGATGAACAGCACCCGCGGGGCCTCCGAGGAGGCGCTGGCGATCCTCGCTTGCGGCCGGGTGCGCGGGCGGGGCGCGGCGCGGGTGCTCGTCGGCGGCCTCGGAATGGGGTTCACCCTGCGCGCGGCCCTGCGCAACCTTGAGCCCGAGGCGCGAGTCACGGTCGCCGAGTTGGTACCGACGGTCGCGGCTTGGGCGCGCGGACCGCTCGCGGGCGTCTTCGCCGGCTGCCTCGACGACGCCCGCGTCGATCTGCGCGAAGCCGATGTCGACCACCTGATCCGGTGCGGCCCGGCCGCCTGGGACGCGATCCTGCTCGATGTCGACAACGGACCGGAAGGGTTCGTGCGCCCGGAGAACGATCGCCTCTATGGCAAGCACGGGTTGGAATCGGCGCGGCGGGCGCTGCGGCCGGGCGGCGTGCTCGGCGTCTGGTCGGCCAATCCCGACCGCAAGTTCAAGGCGCGCCTCCAGCGCTCGGGTTTCGCCGTCGAAGAGGTTCGCCCCCACGCGAACGGGCGCAGCGGCCCGCGGCACGTGGTGTGGATCGCGACCTCCGCCGGCCCGACGGTCTGACCCTTCCTGAACGTTGATTGGGCCGCGTTCCGGCCCTGATGGCCTTGCCTCGGCAGCGAGCGGGCGTCCGTCGCACTCTATCCTTCGCGTCCCGGCCCTCTTACACTCGATCTGTCGCCGGATCGGCCAGACTTCAGGTTCCGGCGGCTTGGGGGACGCGTGCCCCCTCCTACGGAGCCGTGAGCCCGCGATGGCCGACCTCATCGATTTCCCCGGAAAACGCCGAGGCTCCGGCTCGGCCTACCGGTTGCACCGGTTCGGCGCGGACGGCAGCGACCGCGGCACGGTCCTCATCCGAGCCCGCGACGACGCGGAGGCCAGGCATCAGGCCGACAGGCTGGCCGAGGGATTGTTGGCCGAGCTGTGGTCCGGGGACCGGCTCCTGGATCACTTCGCGCCGGCCGGCCACCCGGTTGCGGCCTGCATCGGTCCCCTGCGCGACGGGCCCTGATCCCGCGGACGCGCTGGCCTGCCGGCGCCGCGAGCCAGCCGTTGTTACATTGTTGCATGCTCTCGCGCGAGGTGCGATACGCCGCGGATGTCAGCTGAGGCCACGCTCTGGGATCTGGTGACCGCCGAGCGTATCGCCATCGAGGATGTCGGCGCCGCCGTCGACGCCTACCTGGCAGAACCGACCAACCAGGATCACGCCATCGGTCCGGACCACGTGCTCGATCTCGCGGCGGCCGTCGCGGCCCACCCCTCCGCGCCCGCGATCGTGGTCGACACCGAGTCCGACGAGCCGTCGCGCCGCATGGCGGTGCGGGCGGCCCTGCTCATGAGCCGCCCCACCACCCGATCAAACAGCGACTGAGATTGCGGCCACCCGCGCCCGTCCGCCGGACGACCGGCGGCGGCGTGCGGGTTTACTGGTCGTCATCGTCGTCGTTGACCTCGACGAGATCGCTGGTGTCGTCATCGTCCTCATCGACGACGAGGTTGTCGTCGTCGACCTGCTCCCCGTCGTCCTCGATGTCGAGCGCGTCGTCATCCTCAGCGTTGCTGTCCGTGTCCTTCTCGGCCTCCTCGGCCTCGACCTCGTCCAGCGAGACGAGTTCGGGGCCCTCCGTCTCGTCCTCTTCGTCGCTCGGCGCCTCTTTGCGCGCGACGACGGGAGCGCTCCCCCTGGAATACGATGTCGCGGCAGCGATCGGCACGACCTCGCCCGAGTAGGGCGAGATCACGGGATTCTTGCCGAGATCGTAGAACTTCTTCCCCGTCGTCGGGCAGATACGCTTCGTGCCGAGGTCCGGACGCGCCACTGAGACTCTCCCTGAAGGCCGTGAGACGCTGGATCGCCAGCGAGCATGCGGTGATGTCTACCACAGTCAGCAGCCCGATGCCCCGCCTCTTCGCGCCGAGCGAGGCGTGTCTGCACGACAGAGGTGCCGACACGCGATCGGCAGAGGAGGCAGAGGGGGAAAGTGCGGCGGGGCCCGACCTCCGTGATGCCGGGCGATGTCGCGGACGCTGCGGTGACGCAGCGACCGCGATGTCCGCGATGCGGGTAGGACGTCATCCAAATAGGGGTGGTGCTCCGGAGCACGTCGCGCCGTGATGTGTGGTGCTTAATCGTGTCTCGCACCGTCATCGCCGATGGGACTTGTGCGGCGCAGGTGCTGGAGGGTCTCCACCATGTTGACTCGCACCGTCATAGGCCTCGTCGCCCCCGTCTGCCTCGCCGCCGCGTGGGCCACGCCGTCCCTGGCACAGCCGGCCGCCAACGGCGGGCCGAAGTTCCTCATCCACGGCAACTACTGCGGCCCCGGCAACAACGCGCCTCTGCCGCCTATCGACGCCCTCGACGCAGCCTGCGCCCGCCACGACGCCTGCACGCCGGATATCGGACTTCCGACAAAGGCCTGTAACCTTCGACTGGAACGCGAGGCAGCCGCGGTTGCTCGGGATCCGCGGCAGCCGGACAATGTGCGCTCCCTCGCCGGATTCGTCGCGTCGTTCGCGGCGTCGAACGCGTCGAGCCCGGCGCCGACGGTGCTCCCCGCGAGACTGGCGCGCTGAGAGCCCGACGCATCCGCCACCATTCGCCCGCGCGGGCGCAGGGCGCCGGCTCGAACCGGAAGCCGGCGGGATCGCCGGCCGTGGGGGTTCATCCCGCCTGCGCCGTCTGCCGCCCCCGGTCCCGCGCGCGCGCAGGAATCCGGTGACGGCGATGGCGCGCGCGGGGCCCGCCGCGGCCGGCCGGGCGGGCCGCGTTGCGCGAGCGTGGGGGCCTACCGTCCGCTGGGCGCGGCGTAGCTGCCGGTAACGCCGTTACCCCGGCTGCTGCCGCCCGCAGAGCCGGGGGTCTTGTTCCGGACGAAGCTCGCACCCGGATAGCGCCGCTGGACCCGCGACATCGAATGTCGCCGCACGTGATGGCGCCTCATCCGGACGTCGGTGAGCATGTCGGACGGCGACGAGAGGCCGGTCGCGGGGCCCGCGGGAACGGCCGAGGCGGGGACAGCCAGGACGCCGAGGCCGACACCTGCGAGCGCGGCGAGAACGAGAATGCGCATAGAGCTCCTCCATGCCTCGGCGGAGATGGATCGCCTCGGCATGGAGGGAAGACCTGAAGCGCGCGTCTGGTTCAATGAGCGGGCCTTCGTGAGCGCAGTCTGCCGGGCGGCCGCGACGCCGGCGGCAGAGACAGCCTGGTCACGCGCGGTCACAGCTGCGCCGCCAGCGCGATTAATCCCGGACGCCGCGTGCGCAGCGGCACGTCGCTCCGAGACAATCGCCCCCATATCAGTGTCACGCAAGATGAAATGGACCGTAAGTCTCGGACTGTACTGCGTAAAGGAGCAAGAATTAGCCTATGAAGACCCGTATCGCCGCTACCGTCACCGCTCTCATGCTCGCCGTAGCTCCGATCTCGTCCGCCATGGCCTACGATCGTCCTGCCTGGACTGGCTCCACGCCCTACGATGTCGAAACCACGGGCTCGTTCGGCGCCCCGTTCGGCGGCCGCTACGACCGCGACCCCTGGACCTGCCCGCAGAGCTCGGCCGCGGAGGGCAATGCCAACCAGCAGAACTTCCCGGTCAAGCAGTACGGCCAGACCGCCGGCGGCAACCGCTGCTGAGGTCGGGGGACACGATGCTGAAGGCCTTCTCCTACGCGATGATCGGCGCCTTCCTGGGCGGCCTCATGATGACCGTCGTCGGCTCGGCCGGCGTGCTGATGGGCCTGTGAACCCGGCAGGATGCCGGCGGCCACCCGGTAACGGACAACGAGACTGACGCGAGCGGCGGGGTGCGAGCCTCGCCGCTTTCGCGTGTCCTGCCGCTCGATCCGCCGATCCGACCTGCCCGCTCGCCGGCTTGTGGCGCGGACGAGAAACCGTGTCCCATGTAACGCGCGCGGTCACGCGCCGAAATCCACCTGTAACAGAAGCATTGCGTTATCGATCCGCGCGTCGAACGCGGGGCGCGCGCCGCTTCGCGCGGCAGCCCGATCGCGGCGCCACTGATGTTCCGGCAATCCCGACGAGGCGATTGCTGGAGCGCGGAGACGTGAGCGTCGGAGTTTTCTGCCCGATCCTCGATTGACCGAGATCATTCCGATCCGCTGCTACAGGTGAGACCTTCCAGATCATGAGCACTTCAGACGCCCTCGACCGGGCCGATTTCGCGCGGCGGGCGGGGGAGAACCAGGCCCGGCTGACCGCCGACCTGAAACCGGCCTACGACTTCGTCGTCTGCGGCGCGGGCGCCTCCGGGTCGGTCGTCGCGCGGCGGCTGGCGGAGAACCCCGAGGTGCAGGTGCTCCTGCTCGAGGCGGGCGGCTCGGACGACGCCGAGGCCGTGCTCGATCCCGCCCTCTGGCCGACCAATCTCGGCGGGGCGCGGGACTGGGGCTTTCGCGCGGAGCCGAATGCCCACCTGAACGGACGCACGCTCTCCATGGCGATGGGCAAGGGCCTCGGCGGCGGCTCCAGCGTCAACGTGATGGTCTGGGCGCGCGGCCACCGGTGCGACTGGGACGCCTTCGCCGCCGAGGCCGGCGACGCGGCCTGGGGCTACGAGAGCGTCCTCGACATCTACCGGCGCATCGAGAACTGGCGCGGCGCCTCCGATCCGGCGCATCGCGGAAGCGGCGGTCCGGTCTGGGTGCAGCCCGCCTCCGATCCCAGCCCCGTGGCCCACGCCCTGCTCGACGCCGCGCGGGACCTCGGCATCCCGACCTTCGACAACCCCAACGGGCGCATGATGGAGGGGCCCGGCGGCGCGGCGATCACCGACATGCTGGTCCGCGACGGCCGGCGCGTCTCGCTGTTCCGCGCCTACGTCCATCCCTGGCTCGACCGCCCCAACCTGACCGTCCTCACGGACGCGCTCGTCCGCCGCGTGACCTTCGACGGCCGCCGCGCCACGGGGGTCGAGTTCGTCCACGCGGGCGCGGTCCGGACGGTCGGCGCGCGTGCCGAGACGGTCCTGTCGATGGGGGCGATCCACACACCCAAGGTGCTGATGCTCTCGGGGATCGGCGACCGGGACGAGCTCGGGGCGCTCGGCATCCCGTCGGCGCAGCACCTGCCCGGCGTCGGACAGAACCTTCAGGACCACGTGTCCTTCGGCTGCACCTGGGAATATGCCGACCCGATCGCGCCGCGGAACAGCGGCAGCGAGGCGACCCTGTACTGGACGAGCCGGCCCGGCCTCTCGGCGCCGGACCTGCTGTTCTGCCAGGTCGAGTTTCCGGTTCCGAGCGAGCAGACCGCGGCGCGCGGCGTTCCGGCCCAAGGCTGGACGATGTTCGCCGGCCTCGCGCAGCCCGCCAGCCGCGGCCGCCTGCGGCTGCGGAGCGCCGACATGGCGACGCCGCCGGTCATCGAGGCGAACTTCCTGTCCCACCCGGCCGACGTGACGGCGGCCGCGGCCTGCGTCGATCTCTGCCGCGCCCTCGGCAACGCGCCGGCGTTCCGCCCGTACGTGCGCGCGGAGGCCATGCCGGGTCCGCTGTCCGGCGCGGCGATGGCGGACTACATCCGCGATGCCGCCGTCACCTACTGGCACCAGAGCTGCACCGCCCGGATGGGCCGCGACGCGCTGGCGGTCGTGGACGGTGCGCTCCGGGTCTACGGCATCGACGGCCTGCGGGTCGCCGACGCCTCGATCCTGCCCCGCGTGACCACCGGCAACACCCAGGCGCCGTGCGCGGTGATCGGTGAACGGGCCGCCGAGATGCTGAAGCGCGCGCACGGCCTGTAACGCCCGTCGCCGCAGCGAGCACGATCGGCGGACCGGAGGGCTCGCTCAGGACGCCCCGTCGCGCGGACATCGCACCGGCCGAGCCGGGCGTCGAGCCCGTCCCCGGAATCGCGACGCACCGCGCGTCGCGGACGGTCCGATCAGGCCGCGTGTGACGGCCGGAAGCGCTGAGGTCCCCTGAGCCGCTGTCGAGGAGCGCCCGGGCGGAAGATCCACGGGCTCACGGCCGGGAAAGACACCGCGGATCCTTGCCCGGCCTCTTTCCGAGGATGCCGGGCCGTCCTGTTCGGGTGCCACGACGCGTCGTGGCGATCATCACTTCGGCGGTCGCGGATGGCTATCGACACGATTGAACACACGCTGCGCGCGATGGGAAACGCGGCGCGAGGCCTGGCCGCGGTCGGTGCGGCCCTGCGATTGCGGCAAGACGCGAAGGAAGGCGCGCGGGAAGGCGCGAGGGCGGTCGATCCCGAGGTGGCGCGCCGACTGCGCGATGTGGTCGCCGCCGTCATCCCGGGCGGCCTCGGTGAGCTCGAACCCGAGCAGGTGTCCGCGCTCCTGGCATCCGTCACCCACGCGCTCGAGGAGGCGCGGGATCTGCTGGATCACCCGGAGCGGCCGCCGGTCTGGCAGGTTCGCGATCCCGCGATGTTGCAGGCTCAAGGCCAGGCGTCGCGCAGCGTCGTGCGGCGCCTGGCGGCCTTGTCGACCGAGCGCCCGTCGCTCGCGGCCGCACTCACCGGGCGCTTCCTGGATGTCGGCACCGGCGTGGGCGGCATCGCGCTGGAGGCCGCGGCACGCTGGCCCTCGCTGCGGGTCGTCGGCCTGGACATCTGGGAGCCGGCCCTGGCCTTGGCGCGCGCGAACGTGGCGGCGAGCCCCTTTCACGGCCGTATCGAACTCCGTCTGCAGGATGTGACGCGGTTCGACGATTCGGCAGGCTACTCGCTGACGTGGCTTCCGGCACCCTTCCTCTCCCGGGACGCGGCCCGAGCAGCGCTCGATCGGCTCACGGCTGCGCTCGAGCCGCGGGGGTATCTGGTGGTCGGACTCTACGCTCCGCCGGCGGATCCCACGGCCGCCGCGCTCGCTGCCCTGCGGCTGGCCCGCAGCGGCGGACATCTGTGGGAAGGCGCGGCCATGGAGGCTGAACTTCGCGCACGCGCCTTCACCGCGGTCGAGACTTTCGCGGGCCAGCCGGTCACGCTCGTGATGGGGCAGCGCGCGTAGAGCGATCGCACGCGCGCGGCCAACGGCGCGGGCCGCCTGCCCGCCGCGGCGTCCGAGTTCGCGGTCGTCCCGACCGGTCGAGGTTCGGTCGAAGCCCGCACCCGAGCCCCCGCGAGGGATCCCGCGTCGAGCCCCGCGTCCGGGCTTCTGTGACCGGGATCACAGCGACCGGCCATCGGTCGGCGGCAGAGTGCCTTCACCCCAACAGGGAGACGCACGATGAAGATGATCTCGACGAAGATGTTGATGGTGGCGGGTCTCGCGGCCGCGACATTGGCCGGTGGTGCCGCCAGTGCCGACGCCCGCGGGTTTGGCCGTGGCGGTTTCGGACACGGAGGCTTCGGCCATCACGGAGGCTTCGGCCATCGCGGGTTCGGGCACGGAGGCTTCAGGCACGGCGGGTTCGGTCACCATCGCCATTTCTACCACCGTGGATTCCGTCGGCGCTTCGGCGGGTTCAGCTGGGGCTATCCCGCGAACAGCTCCTTCCTCGGCCCGAACTTCGGCGACTGCCGCGCGATCTACAATCCTGTCTTCTTCGGCCATGAGCGCGTGTGCGGCTAGCTGAGCGACCATCTTCGACGGATCGCGTTTCCGTCACGCGATCGGCCGCCGCTGCACGCGCGGCGGCGGCCGGCTGACCGACTCCATCCCGCAACCCCTCGCTCCGACGACGGGATCCGTGACGGCGACCCCAGCCCCATCCGTCCCGGGGATGCCGCCCGACTCTCGTGATCCGAGCCGCATCGGCCGCGGATCGAGCGACAGCTCGTAGCGGCCGCGAATTCGGACCTCACGTGCCGCCCTCGCTTGAGGGCGGCACGTGGGCGTGGTGAGGGTTGTCTCACCGAGGATGGTATCGGTGACGCGATCCGGGCGCGTCACGGCGCCCTGGCGCTGCGCCGAGGAGCAGGGCGATGGCGGTGGGGACATCGATGGGTGCAGGTCAGGAACGCGAACCGGCGACACGCCGCGCGGCCCCGGATTTCTACGACAGCCTGCCCCGGTTCACCGCCTTCTCCAGCCTCATGGATCCAGGCCTCTACCGGCCCCTGCCCGCGGATTGGTGGCTCGGCGTGGCCGATGTCGTCGGTTCTCGGCAGCAGATCGGGCTTGGCCGCTACAAGGCGGTGAATGCGGCCGGCGCAGCCATCATCACGGCGGTCTCCAACGCACTCGGCCGGCGCGAATTCCCCTTCGTCTTCGGCGGCGACGGGGCCAGTTTCGCCGTCGCCCCGGACAACGCGGACGCCGCGAGAGACGCGCTGGCGGCGACGGCCAGCTGGGTCCGCGAGGCGCTGCAACTGGAGCTGCGCACCGCTCTCGTGCCGGTCTCGGCCGTGCGCGATCGCGCGCTCGACGTGCGCGTGGCGCGCTACGCGCCCAGCGCCCACGTTTCCTATGCCATGTTCAGCGGAGGTGGGCTGCCCTGGGCAGAGGCGGCCATGAAGGCCGGCGACCACGCTATCGCACCGGCCGAGGCCGGCACCCAGCCCGACCTGACCGGCCTCTCCTGCCGCTGGCAGGAGATCCGTCCCCGGCACGAGCTGATGCTCTCGCTCATGCTCGTGCCCCAGCACAGCGGCGACGCGCCGGCCTTCCGGCAACTCGTGCAGGAGCTCCTGCAGAGGCTCGAGATCAGCGCCGAGGTCGCGCGCCCGATGCAGGACGCGGGACCGGAGATGCGCGGACCGTGGGCGGGACTGGACCTCGAACTGCGCGCGATGCCGGGCTCTCGCAGGAGCCGCTTCTGGGCCAAGTTCCGCCTCGCGGCGCGATCGATACCGGAATACCTGATCTACCGCACAGGCGCGCGGGTCGGCGCGTTCGATCCCGCCGTTCTGCGGCGCGAGATCGTGGGCAACACAGATTTCCGCAAGTACGATGACGCGCTGCGGATGACGCTGGATTGCACCCGCGCCTTCGCCGATCGACTCGAGGCGGAGCTCGCCGGCGCGGAGGCGCAGGGGATCTGCCATTTCGGCCTGCAGCGCCAATCGGCTGCGCAGTTGACCTGCATCAGCCCTCCGGTCCCCGGCAGCGGGCACATGCATTTCATCGACGGTGCCGGTGGCGGCTATGCCGCGGCGGCCGCGAATCTGAAGGGTCGCGCGGCCGATGGCGGTGCCTCGGCTCAGACCCGCCCGTGACGCGGCTCGGGACCGTGCCCGCTGCGGGACGGGGCGTGGGCGCGCGATGACGGGATCGGCAGGGCCGTTACCGGCCCGGGATCCCCGCCGGGTGGCCGGGATGGGCCCTGTGCCGGATGTCCGCTCCGAGGCGGCGCGGCCGGCTCTGCGCCCGGGACGAAGCCGGATCGACGGCCCGCGCGATCGTCCGTGTCGAGCCAGCCGCGGTAATGCACCACCAGCCCCACGCGTGGCAGGACGATCGAGACGTCGAAGCGGAACAACCCCGCCTCCTCCCACTCGCGGGCGGCGGTACGGGGTGCGAGCGCCAGCGGCAGGGGCAGCCGCGCAACGGACCAGCCGCGCAGCACCATGCGCAGGCCGCCGCCCTCGGGCGCGAGGTCGAACCTGAAGCGGAGCGGGCCGAACCGCTCCACGACGCAGCCGCGCTCTTCGGAGAACGCGCTCGTGAACCGGCGACCGGAGAACGCGCGCGTCCAGCGCTCCACCCCGCGCGTCTCGCTGAAGCCGACGTGGAGATCGTGCGCGCCCGCGACCGGCAATCCGAGGAGCGCCGCGAGGCCGCGCGCGACAGGGTGGCGGCCCCGTCGCACGACGGCGCGGCCGTGCGCCCCCGCCTCGCGCAGCACGCCGTGCAGGGCCGCGACGCGCGGCGCGAGTTCGGCGAAGCGCGGACCCAGGACGCGCGCGTAGAGCGCATCGGCCTGTCCCGACTCCCGCACGTCGTGGCGGATCGACAGGCGCGCGAAGCTCGGCTCGAAATCGGACAGGTCGAGCGCGGTCCCGGCGTCGCGCGCCCCGGGCGCGATCGCACCGTCCAGGATCCGCTCGGCCAGGATCGCCGCCGGCAGCACCGGGATCTCCGGGCCATGACCGTCGGCCGCCAGGAGGGTCCAGCGCCGTTCGACGCGGCGCCCTGCGGCGGTGCCGAACATCCGGACGACCATGCCGGACCGATCCGAGCCCCAGCGCGCGGTCAGCCGCTGCGCCAGGAGAAGCCCGCGCGCGAGCCCCTGCAGGGAGGGGATCCAGCCCCAGCGCACCGGCCAGCTCGCGCACCAGAGGCCGATCGTCTGCACCGCGAGTTCGGTCCCGGCCCTGAAGCTGACCGCCGGCCGGCCGGGAAGCCGATCGGGCAGGAGGTCGAGGTCCGGGACGTCCGCCAGGGCCAGCCAGCGGCGGCCGAGGGACGCGCCGTCGGACAGGGCGAAGCGCTCGCGCCGCAACGCCTGCCAGCCAACAGCCGCCGACCAGCGCTGTCCGCGCCAGAGCCGGATCGGCCGGCCCACGTAGCTCAGGATGGCCGCGGCGACCGACGTCCCGGCGGTCGCGCGGTTCGAGGCGCTGATCGCGATCTCCACGGCGGTGACCGCCTCCATCCCCTGCGCCAAGTGCCGGGCGACGGCACCGGACAGGGCGGGGACGCTCGATGCACCGGAGAGGATCGCGACGCCGGCCGCGCGTGCGGCGGCGTCGAGCTGGCCGATGCCGGTCACGAACGCCCGGCCGTCCGCGAGATCGAGGTACGGGATCGCCGCGGCGATACAGGCCCGGGGCAGAGCGTAGCCGCTGCCCTGGAAGGGGCCGGCCGCATCGATCACGAGGTCGGGACGGACGCGTTCCAGCAGCGGCGCGACGGCACCGTTGCGGTCGGCCTGAAGGGGACGGCACGGAGGATTGGCCGCGCAGAACGCCTCGGCCCGCGCCAGGCGGCGGCCGGCGACGACCACGTCGTGACCGGCCTCCGCGAGCCGCCGCGACAGGCGAGCCCCGAAGCCGCCGTACCCGCCGAAGACCAGGATCGTGCTCACGCCGCCTCTCCCTGCCCCGCCGGCTCGGCGTCCTGGAAGACCGCTTCCTGGTGGATCAGCCGCCCGAACCAGGGGTGGGCGATGTCGAGGATGAAGCGGAAGGCGCCCGGCGTCGCGTCACCGCCGGCATCGGCGTGGGTGACGGTGAGCGCGCCGGGGGTGAGCCAGCCCGGCAGGTGCAGGCGGCGCCCCAGGCAGGCGACGAAGTAGCGGTGGCTGCGAAACGTCAGCGCCCCGTCCTCGACCGCCACCGTGAGGCTCATGCCGACGCCGGCGCCGACATGCTCCTCCAGGCCGGTGGGACCGGCGAAGCGCTTGGCCGAGTGGATCACCTGCGGGAAGCCGGAGGCGCGGGCGTACAGCCGCGTCCAGACCTGACCGCCGCCATCCGGGTCCTCGGTGACGGTGACGACGCCGGCGCGGCCGGTCTGGCGTTCCAGAGGCAGCGGGCCGCCGACCAGCCGCGTCGCCTGCGCGACGAGCCAGCCGAAGCGGCTGACATCCATCGCGACGACGTGGCCGACATAGACCGCGCTCGCTCCCTGCGCGAGCCGCTTCCCGAAGCGGCGGCGCACGGCCGGCGACAGGCTCGCCCATGCGCGTTCCGGGATCAGGGCCCGGAAGCGCAGGTCCAGAAGGTCGCCCGGCTCGGTGAGCGACCGGGCGGGGGAGAACGCGCGGGACGGCCCCGCATCGGCTCGACGGACATGTCCCATCGCGGTCACCTGGGCCCCTCGATCGGTTCGGCTCCCTGAAGACGACCCTCGGATCGTCACTCAGCCTTGGCCGGCAGGAACTTCACGATCCGGCCGCCCAGCCGGATGAGCTTGGCCAGCGTGCCCCGGGGCACGTTGAGCATCTGGCCGTACCAGCGCTCCATCGACTCGGTGAAGTCGAGCATCGCGCGCAGGCGCCGCTTGGCGACCGCCCCGAGCGCCGGGTCCGCGTCCGCTTCGGCGACGCAGGCGCGCAAGGCCGCGATGGCGGGATCGATCTCGCGCTCCTTGCGGCCGGCGGCGATGCGCGTGACCATCTCCCAGAGGTCGGTCTCGGCGGCGAAGTGGTCGCGGCGCTCGCCCATCACGGGCACGCGGCGGATCAGGTTCCAGCCGAGCAGCTCGCGCAGGGAATTCGAGACGTTCGACCGCGCGATGCCGAGCATGCCGGCGATGTCCTCGGCGGCGAGAGGGCGCTCGGAGAGGTAGAGGAGCGCGTGGATCTGCGCGACCGAGCGGTTGACGCCCCACTGGCCGCCCAGATCGCCCCAGTGCAGCACGAAGCGCTCGACCGCGGCCGGCAGGGGACTCGGTATGTCTGTTATTTCTGTCATGACAGAAATAACAGACCAGAACGAACACGCTGTCAAGCGGCCGGGATCGCGGGCTGTCGACGCTCGGCCGGGTCCCGGTCGCGCCGCCAGGGCGGGACCGGGCATCCCGTCCCGCGCCTGACCGGGAACGGCGCCCGCGTCAGGCGCGGGGGCGCCTCGCCCCGCTCCGGCGCCGCGTGAGGCACCTCCATCGGGGCGGGCCGGAACCGCCCCGGTCTCCAGTCCCGGCGCGGGCGGCTACTGGCCGTGCCGCTTCAGCCACGCCTCCATGTCGGAGATCTCCTTCTCCTGATCGTCGATGATCTTCTGCGCCATCGCCTTGGTGGCCGGATCCTTGGCGTGCGTCAGCGCGACCTTGGCCATGGCGACCGCGCCCCTGTGGTGCGGGATCATGTGCCTGCGGAAGTCGACGTCGGCATCGCCGGTATAGGGGACGTCCATGTCCTTCATCATCGCCGTGTCAGCGGCCTTGAACGCCTTGGTCGAGGCGTCGTCCTTCGGGTTCGGCTTCATCGAGCCCATGTCCTTGCCGGACATGGAGCCGTGGTCGTGCATGCCCTGCGCCAGGGCCGCCCCGGCCAGCCCGGTCGACAGCAGGGCGGCGGCGAGAAGGGTGCGGAGGTGCGTCATGGATCGTTCTCTCCCGGTGGGGTCAGTTGAACTTGCCGCTGGCGGTCGCGCCGTCCGGGCCGGTGAGCTGCACCGCGCCCTTGGGGCTCGCGCCGAGCGCGGTCGCGGCCTTGCCGGTCATGCGGTTGCCGTCGGCGGGCTCGAGCGGCACGCGGGTCGGCTTGCCGCCGACGACGAGGATGGCGGTGCCCTTGAAACCGGCGGCCGGGACCGGCTTCTGGCCCTCGTCGGACAGGAACACGTCGACGGCCTCGCCCTTGGCGACGAGCTCGACGTGGAACCTGCCGGCATCCGTCACACGGCCACCGTGCTGGCCGGCGGTCTCGTGGGCGCAGACGGCGGACGCGGCGAGGAGGGCGGCGATCAGGGCCAGTCTCGGTAGGATCATCCCGGTTCTCCTGGGTTGTGCGGGTCAGTCGGGTTGTGCGGGTCAGTCGGGTTGTGCGGGTCAGTAGGCCTCGGCCGGGCGCGGGCGCGCGCCGTCCGGGGATGGGTGGGCCGGCGTGTCGGCGTGGAGGGCGCGCAGCCGCTCCAGGGGCGCGCGGCCGAAGCGCAGGAACAGGACGGGGGTCAGGACGGTGTCGAGCAGCGTCGCGCTGACGAGGCCGCCGAAGATCGTCACCGCCACCGGGTGCAGGATCTCCTTGCCCGGGCTCGCCGGGTCGTAGAGCAGCGGCACCAGCGCGACGCCGGCGGCGAGCGCCGTCATCAGCACCGGGGTGAGCCGCTCCAGGCTGCCGCGCACCACGAGGTCGGGCCCGAACGGCACGCCCTCGTGCAGCGACAGGTTCAGGTAGTGGCTGATCTTCAGGATGCCGTTGCGCGCCGTGATGCCGGTCAGCGTGATGAAGCCGATCATCGACGCCACCGACAGCGGCTGCCCGGCCAGCCACAGGGCGACCACCGAGCCGATCAGCGCCAGGGGCACGTTGCCCATGATGATCAGGGCGAGCGCCGCCGACCTGTAGCGGCTGAACAGGATGGCGAAGACGAGCGCCAAGGACACCGCGGAGAGCACCGCGATGGTCCGGCTGGCCTCCTCCTGCGCCTGGAAGGTCCCCTCCAGGCTGGTGAAGAAGCCCGGTGGCAGCGGCTCCTTCGCCACCGCCTCGCGGATGGCCGCCACGACGGTGGCCATGTCGCGCCCGCCGTCGGTGTTGGCCTGCACCACGATGCGGCGCCGGGCGTTCTCGCGCAGGATCTGGTTCGGCCCGTCCGTCTCGCGGATGTCGGCCACCTGGCGCGCCGGCACCCAGCCCGAGGGCGTCTCCAGAAGGAGGTCGCCCAGGCCCGCGGTGGTCCGGCGGTCCTCGGACAGGCGCAGCACCACGTCGAAGCGGCGCACGCCGTCGACCACCGTCGAGACCACGCGCCCGTTCGAGAGGCGGCTGATCTGCTCGACCACGGCCGCGGGCTGCACCCCGTAGAGGGCCGCCCGCGTGTAGTCGACGCGGACCTCGAGCTGCGGGATGCGGACCTGGCGCTCCACCTGCAGGTCGGCGAGGCCGGGGATCGCCGCCATCCGGTCGCGCAGGGCATTCGCGACCCGCCGCAGGGCGTCGAGATCCTCCCCGTACACCTTGAGCGCGATCTCGGCGCGCACGCCCGAGAGCATGTGGTCGAGCCGGTGCGAGATCGGCTGGGCGACGTTGACGGCGACCGGCAGGGCCGCGAGGCGCCCGCGGATATCGGCGACCAGCGCCTCCTTCGGGCGCTCGGCACCCGCGTCGAGGGCCACCTCGATCTCGGAGGCATGGACGCCCTCGGCGTGCTCGTCGAGTTCGGCCCGCCCGGTCCGGCGGCCCACCGTCCTCACGCCCGGGATGTCGAGCAGCAGCTTCTCGGCGATCAGCCCGACCCGGTTGCTCTCGGCGAGCGAGATGCCCGGGTTGAAGGTCATGTTGACCGTGAACGAGCCCTCGTTGAACGGCGGCAGGAAGGCCCGCGGCAGGGTCCAGGCCGCGACGCCGGCGGCGACCACCGCGACCGCGACCGTGCCGACGAGCAGGCCCTGGTGCCGGAACGCGACCCGCAGCAGGGCGGCGTTGCCGCGTTTGAGCCGCTTCAGGAGTCGGCTGTCGTGCTCCTCCAGCGTCTTCAGGCCGGGCAGCAGCAGGGACGCCAGCACCGGGGTCAGGGTGATGGAGGTGAGCAGGCTCGCCAGGATGGAGATGATGTAGGCCTCGCCCAGCGGGGCGAAGAGGCGACCCTCGATGCCCGAAAGGGCGAAGAGCGGCACGAACACCAGGATGATGATGAGCGTCGCGTAGACGATGCCCGAGCGAACCTCGTTCGAGGCCTCCACCACCACCTGGAGCACGCCTCTCGGGTTGCCCGCCCGCCGGTTGTCGCCGAGCCGTCGGTAGATGTTCTCCACGTCCACCACCGCGTCGTCGACGAGCTCGCCGATGGCGATGGCCAGCCCCCCGAGCGTCATCGTGTTGATGGACAGCCCGAACAGGTGGAACACCGCCGCGGTCGTCAGCACCGAGACCGGGATGGCCAGCAGCGAGATGGCCGTCGTCCGCACGTTCAGCAGGAAGGCCAACAGCACCACCGCCACCACCAGCACGGCCTCGACGAGGACGCGCGCGACGTTGCGGATCGAGGTCTCGATGAAGTCGGCTTGGCGGAACAGGACTCGGTCGGCCCTGATGCCGGACGGCAGGGTCGGGCCCATCTCCTTCAGGGCGGTCTCGATGCTGCGGGTGAGCCGCACCGTGTCGACGTCCGGCTGCTTCTCGACCGAGACGATGACCGCGGGCCTCGCCATGTAGCCGGCGTCGCCGCGCTTGACCTTCGCGGCGAAGGAGACCTCGGCGACCTGCCTCAGGTGGACGGGCGCGTCGTTGACCGTCGCGACCACCAGGCTGCGCAGGTCGTCGAGGCTCATGGTCCGGCCGATGTTCCGGATCAGGTACTCGCGCGCGTTCTGGTCGGTGAAGCCGCCGCCGGCGTTGGTGCCGAACCGGGCGAGCGCCGCCTCGAGCTGCGCGTTCGTGACGGCGAGCGCGCGCATGGCGGCCGGGTTCGGGCTGACCCGGAACTGGCGCACCTCGCCGCCGATGGGGATGACCTGCGCGACGCCCGGGATGGTCAGCAGCCGCGGCCGGATCGTGAAGTCGGCGACCTCGCGCACCTGCATGGGGGTCGCGGTGTCGCCCGTGACCGCCACCAGCAGGATCTGGCCCATGATCGAGGAGATCGGGCCCATGACCGGGGTCACGCTCCGGGGCAGTTGGTCCTGCACCAGGGCGAGGCGCTCCGCGACCTGCTGCCGGTTCCGGTAGATGTCCGTGCCCCAGTCGAACTCGACGTAGGTGATGGACAATCCCACGCCGGAGACCGAGCGCACCCGGGTAACGCCCGGCAGACCGTTCATCCGGGTCTCGATGGGGTAGGTGACGAGCTGCTCGACCTCCTGGGGCGCGTAGCCCTCGGCCTCCGTCATGATGGTGACGGTGGGCTTGTTGAGGTCGGGGAAGACGTCGACGGGCAGCTTGGTGGCGGTGAAGGCGCCGTAGAGCACGAGCACCGCGGCGAGCGCGAGGACGAGCAGGCGGTTGCGGACCGATTGTCCGACGAGGACGGTGAACATCGGCGGATTCCTCAGCGGACCTGGTCGAGGAGTTCGGCGCCCTGCGTCACGACCCGCTTGCCGGGCCCGACCCCCTCCGCCACCAGCACCCGGCCGCCGTCGAGGGGCTCGACGCGGACCGGCCGCGCCTCGAAGCGCTCGGCGGTGGTGTGCTCGTAGACGACGTCCTGCCCGTTCCCCGCGCGCACGACCGCCGCGCGCGGCAGCGCCAGCCCGGCCTGCTCGGTGTCGGTCCCGGCGAGCACGGTGACGAACTGCCCGACCCGCAGGCCCGAGGCGTCGCCCTGGACGGCGAACTGCACCGGGATGGCCTGGTTGCGGTCGGCGAGGCCCGAACCCTGGTAGGCGAGCTTGAGGGTCCGGCCGTCGGCGAGCCGTGCCGTGGCGTCCTGCGCCGCCGCGAGGGCGTCGAAGCTCAGAGCCTCGACCCAGAGGCGGCTCGGATCGACGACCTGGAACACCATCTGCCCGGGTGTGGCCATCTGACCGGCCACCGCCGCGGCCTGCGCGACGACGCCGTCGACCGGCGCGACGAGCGGTTCCGGCTCACGCCTGATCCTGTCGAGGGCCGTCCGTCGGTCCTGCAGGCCCTTGAGCTCGGCCAGGGCGTCGTCGAGCTGGGTCTGGGCCACGGCGCCGGTCAGGGCGAGCCGCCTGTAGCGGTCGACCCGGCGCTCGACGATGGAGATCTGCTGGTCGAGATCCCCTTGCGTCTGGCGCATGTCGGAGACGTCGACCGCCTGGATCGGCGGTGTGACCGTGGCCAGGATCTCGCCCTTGCGCACCCGCGTGCCGAGGCGCGGGAACAGTCCCGAGGGCGGAGGCGACAGGCGACCGCCGACCGAGGACTGCACGACGCCGCTGGCGTTCGGGTCCGGGATGATGCGGCCGGGCAGCTCGACCGAGCGGTGGAAGCTGCCCCGCTCGGTCACCGTCGTGCGCAGGGCGAGCAGGCGCTGGGTGGGCTTCGGAACGAAGACGGATCCGTCGGGCAGGCGCTGCGCGAGGTCCGACGCGGACGGCGCGGCCGGGCGCGTCCCGGTCAGCGCGGCCCCCCGCACGGGGGCTTCGCGGTCGTCGTCGCCGTGCGCGAAGGCGGCGGTACCCAGAACGAGGGTGATGCCGACGGCGATCAGCGCCGCCGTCGGGACGCCGCGGCGGCCCCGCGCGAGGGCGGTGACGAGGACGCCGAGCAGGAAGGCGACCGCGCCGACCAGGATCGGGTCCCCGGCGCCGAGGCGCTGGCGGACGCCGCGGGCGACCTCCGAGACGCGCGCGAGCGCCGCCCGTGCCGCGGCCGGCTCGGCGGGAATTGCGGCGCCGGCATCGGCCGGCACGGTCACCGTGACCGGCAGCACGTCGACCGCATCGCCGGCGGTGACCGTCGCGACGAGGTCGTGCCGGCCGGCCCTCGACAGCCACGGAGCCGGCAACGTGTAGCCGCCCCCGGGCGTGGCGCTGGCGGTCCTCGGGCCCTCGGGGGTCTCGACCTCGATCATCGCGCCGGTCACCGGCTCGTTCGTCCGGAAGCGGTCGAGGAACAGGGTCAAGGCGCCGTCGCGCGGGATGGCGACCAGCTCGAAGGCGTCGGAGAAGGCCTCGCCGCGCGGGGCGATGGTCTTCGAGACGGGGGGCGGGGCGGCGCCGTGATCGTGGCCCTCGTGGGCGCGGGCGGGCCCCGCCGGGACGGCGGCGAGCAGCGCCACCGCGCCGAGGGCGGCGGCAAGACGGGTCGACATGGAAACGGTATCCTCGCGATGGGGATGCCGGGCGCGGCCACGGGCGGGCGCACCTCGGGCGTCGCGCGCCTCGGGCGCGCCTCATCTCACGCGCGGGTTCGTGGGGGCTCGGGCAGGGCCTCGGGGCCGCGGCCGGTGCGGCCGGCGACGTCGCCCGGGACCAGCGTGACGGCGCCGAACAGGTCCGGCGACAGGCCAGGGGGCCCCCCGAGGACGCCGGTGGCGCAGCAGGCCATCGTCCCGCAACAGCGGGTCTCGCGGCCCGGACGACAGCACCCGTCCTCGGTCGGCTCGACGCGCGCCGCCGCGACGGTGGCGCGGGCGACCTTGGACCATGCCGGCGCCGCCGACCGGGCGGCGGGCGTCACCGGTACGGACGCGGCGACCGGGGCGACCGCCCTCGGCTGCGCCGCGGCCGCGCGGTGGCCGTGGTGGGCATGGCCCTCGTGGGCCTGGGCGGCGGACGGCGCGACGTAGGCGATGATCGCGAGGATCATCGCCGCCATCAGGCGCAGGATCTGCCGGTCCGGGCTCATGGGTACGGGATTACACCGGTTCTGGCGGCGGGACCATGTCCGCGGCCGGGACGTGGACGCCGACGTGAGATTCCGGTCGCTGCGGCGCCACCTCGGGCCGCCGCGAGCAGGGGCTCGGCGGGCAAGAAGGCCGCGGTGGCGCGCTTCGTCGCCAGGTCGACCTCTATGTCGACCTCGATCCGGGCGCCGGGCGCGACGGCTTGCACGGCGCGGGTCACGGACCCGGCGCAGCCGCCGCGCCCCGTCTTCCCGACCTCGAATCGGACCATGCGGCTCTCCTTCCGACGGCGTCCGGACGAGATGGGGGTTCCCACCGTTGGAAGGTCAAGGCCCGAGGTTTGCCCAGCTTCGCGCCCATCGAAGACCGAGACTCGTCCGGTGCCATCCCGCCCGGCCGGGATGGTATCCTGCGCCGGTCGTCCCACGCCCGGCCTCGCCGGCCTCGAGCGGAGCGGATCAGTCCCGCGAACGCCCCTGGCCCGCTCCGCCTGTTCGCGAGGACGTGACGGACGCGCTCCCGGCACGGCCGCCTGCGAACCGCGGAAACCGGTTGGGTCATCCTGGTGCGCCTGCTGGTAGGCCGGGTGGTAAGCTTGGTATTAGGCTCGGCGGTGTTCTTCCCGGACGGCATCCGGACGCTGCTCGACCCCGAGGTGCCCGGTGCCGGTCGTTGGACGCCAGCCACGCCCGCCCCTTCGCGACACGCCCGGACCCAGGCCGCCCATGACCGACGCCTCATCGTCCGCTGAGCCCGGGCGGCCCGAGTCCGCGTCCGCACGCGCGCCCGGTTCCGTGGGAGAGGTCTTCCGCGCCTTCCTCAAGCTCGGATTGACCGCGTTCGGCGGCCCCATCGCGCACCTGGGCTACTTCCGCGACGAGCTGGTCACCCGGCGCCGATGGCTGGACGAGCGCGGCTATGCCGACCTGGTGGCGCTGTGTCAGTTCCTGCCCGGGCCCGCCTCCAGCCAGGTCGGGTTCTCGCTCGGCGTGCTCCGCGGCGGCGGCCTCCTGGGCGGGCTCGCCGCCTGGGCGGGGTTCACGCTGCCCTCGGCCCTGCTGCTCCTGGCCTTCGCCTACGGCGCCGCGGCCCTGTCGGGTCCGGTCGCCGACGGCGTGATCCACGGTCTCAAGCTCGTCGCCGTGGCGGTCGTCGCGCAGGCGGTCTGGGGAATGGCCCGCTCCCTGGCACCGGACCGGCCGCGCGCCGGCATCGCGGTCGCGGCCCTGTTCCTCACGGTGTTCGTCGCGGGCTCGGTCGGGCAGCTCGGCGCCATCGCCCTCGGTGCCCTCGCCGGGCTCGTCCTCTGCCGGGCGGCACCGCAGGCGCAGGCGGGGCACCTCGCGGTCCCAGTGTCCCGGCGGGCCGGCGCCGCGGCGCTGGTCGCCTTCGCCCTGCTCCTCGTCGTGCCCCATCTGCTCGTCGCCGGCCTGCCATCCCAGGGCCTGGCGCTGTTCGACGCCTTCTACCGCTCCGGCTCCCTGGTGTTCGGCGGCGGCCACGTGGTGCTGCCGCTGCTGCAGGCCGAGGTGGTCGCGCCGGGCTGGGTCGGCCCCGGCACCTTCCTCGCCGGGTACGGCGCCGCCCAGGCCGTGCCCGGCCCGCTGTTCACGTTCGCGGCCTACCTCGGCGCGGTCGCGGGGCCGTCGCCTCACGGCGTGGTCGGCGCGGCCATCGCGTTGGTCGCGATCTTCCTGCCGGGCGTGCTCCTGGTCTACGGCACGCTGCCCTACTGGGACGCGTTCCGGACGCGTCCGCTGGCCCAGGCTGCGATGCGCGGGACCAACGCGGCGGTGGTCGGAATCCTCGGTTCCGCGCTCTACGATCCCGTCTGGAGCAGCGCGGTCGGCAACCCGCGCGATTTCGCCGTGGCCGTGCTGGCGTTCGTGCTGCTGACGGTCGGTCGGGTGGCGCCGTGGATCGTCGTCGCGCTCACGGCCCTGGGCGGTGTCGCCCTCGCCTCGCTCTGACCGGAGCCGCCCTGACCCGATCGACCCGGCCGACCTGAACCCGACCGACTTGGACCCGACCGACCTGGACCCGACCGACTTGGACCCGTCCTGGCCGGTGCGAGCGGGAGGATCGGCTTCGACCGAGGGAGCCGGACATGCGGCGCGGTCGGAAGACGAGCGCGGAGCAGGCGGTGCTGACGCTGCGCCGGATCGCGGTGCGGAACGGAACTGCCCCGTCCCCGTCGCGGAGCTTCGCTTCGGCTGCGCGCCCAGACCGGCGGCATCGCCGGCGGCAGCGGCAGCGGCCCCGGCCGCGACGGGCGGGCCCTGTGGGCCTGGAATGCGTCACAGGGCCCGCCACCTTCGAGGCGCCTCGGCTACGGCTTGTTGGCGGGAGCCGGGTTCGTCGTCGTGGCCGGAGGCGCAGGGTTCGCCGGCGCCGTGCCGGCGGGAGGCGGAGGCGGCGGGGGGGTCTCGGCCTTCTTCTCGTCCTTGCAGGCCGTGAGCGCGAGCAAGCCGACGAGCGGCAGCAGATAGCGAATTCGCATGAGCGTTCCTCCTGTCTGGGCGATGTAGGCCATGAGGAACGTCACCCGGCCGCTGTTCGATCCAGCGCGCCGCGAGCCCGGCCCCTCGGACGATGCCGATTCATCGCGGGTCGCGGCGAGGCACGGCCACCGGCCCGATCCCGCGGGCCGGCAGGTCGGAACGACGCGGAGCGGACATCGCGAGAGCCGGCCTCGGGTCGGGAACAGGCGCGCCGGCAACGTCCGCGACCCTGGATCACCGCGCGGAGGCGGACCGTCGCGAGACCACCCGCATGCGTCACGCGCGCCGCCTCCGGTCGCAGCGGCATCCGGCGGCACGCCGCCTCACCGCTTTCGGCTATACTGCGCCGTGAAGCGCGTGCGGCGGCCTCCGGTGGCGAGGATCCGGACGGCCTCGCGTCGATGTCGCTCCTGCCCGCCGCCCCATCCTGGAAGCGCTGCCGATGCCGAATCGAGTCCAGTCGGCCTTCCGCGCGGCCGCCGAGTTCGGCGTCGGCCTGGTGGCGGCCTGCAACCGGCTGCGGCTGCCCAGGGCGGCGAATCCCTTCGTCGTCGGTGTCCACGCGCCGATGCGCGCGGAGCTGACGCTGGAGAACCTGCCGGTCACCGGGACGATCCCGCCCGGCCTCGACGGCCTCTATCTCAAGATGGGGGCGAACCCCGTCCGCGCGGCGACGCGGGGCCACGACTGGTTCCTCGGCGACGGCATGGTGCACGGTCTCGCGCTCGAGGGCGGCAGGGCGCTGTGGTATCGCAACCGCTGGATCGGCTCGCGCACGGCCGCCGCGGCGCTCGAGCGGCCCGCGGCGCCCGGGCCGCGGCGGGGCGGCAACGACACCGTCAACACCAACGTCGTCGCGATCGGCGACCGGATCTTCGCGGTGGTGGAGGCCGGCAGCTTCCCGGTCGAACTCTCGCCCACCCTGGAGGCTCAGCGCTACAACCCGTTCGACGGGACGCTGGCCGGCTCCTTCAGCGGGCACCCGCACCGCGACCCGCTGACCGGCGAGACGCACGCCGTCGCGTATGACGGCCGCGTCTGGGACAGCGTGCGCCACGTCGTCCTCGCCCCGAGCGGGCGGGTCGTGCGCGATGTGCCGGTCGCGGTCGCGCACGGCCCCTGCATCCACGATTGCGCGATCACGGCGCGCTTCGTGATCGTGCTGGACCTGCCGGTCACGTTCTCGTTCCGGGCCCTGCTCGCCGGGTACCGCTTCCCGTTCCGCTGGAACCCCGGCCACGGGGCCCGTGTCGGCCTCCTCCCGCGTCAGGGCGACGGCGCCGACATCGTCTGGTGCGCCGTCGAGCCCTGCTTCGTGTTCCACACCGCCAACGCCTACGACGACGCGGACGGGCGGGTGATCCTCGATGTCGTCGCCTACGGGACGGTGTTCGCCTCGGCCGGGGGCGGGCTCGACGCGCCGGGCCGGCTCGAGCGCTGGATCATCGACCCGTCGACGGGTCGGGTCGAGCGGCGCGTGATCGACGCGGCGGCGCAGGAATTCCCCCGCATCGATGAGTGGCGCCTCGGGCAGCGCCACCGCTACGTCTACACGGTCAGCGTGCCGGCCGACGGCAACACGCAGCTCGCCGGTGCGACGCAGCTCTACAAGCACGACCTCGAGACGGGCGCGCGCCACGTGCACGACTTCGGTCTCGGTCACGTCCCGGGGGAGTTCGTCTTCGTGCCGGCGCGGACCGGGGCCGATGAGGACGAGGGCTGGCTCGTCGGGCTCGTGATCGACACCGCCGGCGACGTGACCGACTTCACCGTCCTCGACGCGCGGGCGTTCGACGCCCCTCCCCTCGCCCGGATCCGCCTCGGGCACCGGATCCCCCCGGGCTTCCACGGCAACTGGTTCCCGGCGCGCGGGCCGGCCTGAGAGACCGGGTGCGGGCCCGGTGACGGCCGCATCCGGACCGATCAGGCCGCGGCCGTCCAGCCGACCACCGCCGTCACGGGGTCGCCGGGACCTCCCGCGGGCTTGAGGACGCGCCGCTCGACGCGGGCGAAGCCGGCGCGCTGGAGGTACAGGCCGACGAGCTGGGCATGTCCCCCACCGTCGAGGGCACTCCAGATGGCCACGGCCTTGGTCGGGAAGCAGCGGTTCGAGAAGCTGATCACCGCCGGGGCACCGGGGCGCAGCACGCGCGCGACCTCGGACAGGACGGAGACGGGGCGCTGGAGATACTGGACCGAGACGCAGATCAGCGCGGCGTCGACGCAGGCAGTGTCGAGCGGCAGGCGCGGCTCGGCGTTGAGGTCCTGCACGAAATGCCGGGTCAGGCGCGGGTTGGCGACGAGTTCGGCGGCGTTCAGGCCGTGACCGGTGACGCTGGCATACGCGACCTCGTCCGGCAGGTGGCTGACCCAGCTCGACATCAGGTCGAGGACGTCGCCGCCCGCCGGCACGATCGCCCTGTAGAGGTCGGTGACCGCCGCGACCGCGGCGGCATCGATATGGGTCACGAAGCGCGGTTGCGCGTAGAAGGCGGGATCGGGATCGCGGTCGTGCTTGGCGAACGCCTCCGAGGGAAAGTCCGGCAGATCCTGGGTCATCGTAGCGCGCTTCCGGATCTGACGGCGCGCCGGCTCCGAGAGACTGCGCGCGAACCGTGGATTGCGTGCGCGTGTAGAGAGAGCCGGGACGCCCCGCGGCCAGGTGTCCACGTCGCCGCATCCGCGCCGTGGCGCGGACGGCATCACGAGTCGGAGCCGACGTTGCCGCCGCTTGTCCGCCCCGCTGGCGCGGCCCCCCTCATCACGCGCGACCGGCCGTCGACACTGCCGGAGATCAGGCGGCCGAACGCGGGACCGCACGGGAACCGGCAAGCCGCTTCGTCCGAGCCGTTCACGGGAAACGCCACGCGAAGTTTCAGGATAAATAATCGCCGCACAAATCGGCGTGAAACGCGCAATTTCTCAATGTACTTGTCATCGACACGTCGATGGCGTACAGATATGAAATCGATTTTTGGCCAGGTATCCGGCCGTATCGCCTCAACAGGGCGAGCGTTCTGCATCTCTCCCATTTTCGACATCCGGCGACCGGGCGCGTGTGATCCATGCGCCCGCCCTATCTATTTGCCTTCACTGACATGGAATACCTATGACCATCGGCACCGTTAAATGGTTCAACGACACCAAGGGCTTCGGCTTCATCCAACCGGATGACGGCGGCAAGGACGTGTTCGTCCACATCTCGGCCGTCGAGCGCGCCGGCATGCAAGGCCTGAACGAGGGCCAGAAGGTCTCCTACGAGATGGAGACCGACCGGAGGACCGGCAAGCAGTCGGCCGGCAGCCTTCAGGCGGCCTGAGTCTCACGCGTCCACTCGTGACGCGCTTCGAAGCCGTTCCTACCGCGGAGCGGCTTCATCCATGTCTCGCCACCGGGGGATGACGTCCGGTGCGCCCACGGAGAGTTCGTGAAGCCTTTGAAAACCGATCACCTCGTCGATCGTCTCGCGGAGACGGCCAGAGCGCGGCAGGCCACACTGGCCCGGTTCCGGGCACGCCCGGCGGCCGATGATCCGGTCGTCCTCGCTCGGCAAGCCGCGCGGCGCGCGGTCGTCCAGGCCCGGGACCTGCGGGCGACCGAACGGGAAGCCGTTCGTCTGGCCGCCGAGATCGAGCGTGAGGCTGAGGTCCAGGCCGCGCAGGCCCGCGCCGAGGCCGAGTCCGACCGTCTGGCCGCCGAGAAGGCGGAGCAGCAGGTTGCCCGCGCCGCCGAACAGAAGGCGGCACGCGACGCGCGATTCGCGGCCCGCAAGGCGCGTGCACGCCGCTAGGCCGAACCCAGCCCGCGCGCGCCATCACTCCGGAGGACGACCCATGTCTCACAAGTTCAAGATCGGCCAGCATGTCCGGCAGCTGGGGATCAGCTACGCTGGCAGTAAGAGCACCGTCGACGGCCTCTTCGAGGTGGTCCGCCTGACGCCGGACGACCGTTCCGGCGAGCCGACTTACCGCATCAAGTCCGCGAGCGGCGAGCGCGCCGTGCGGGAAGGCGAACTCACGCCCGCCTGAACCGTCTCGGGCGGACGGGCCCGCGGGGGACGACGCGGCGTCCCGTGACGCGCATCCGCCATGGTGCACCGGCCCGGCGGAAGGCGTCCGGATGGGCCGAGATCGAGGCCTTTGCGATCCATGACGACGACGAAGGACATCCACCCGGCCGATGCGGCGATGATCGAACCCAATCAGACGGCCTTCATCCTCAAGGTGACGCGGCCCGACGACGCGGAGCTGTCGGGCCGATTGGTCATGTTCTACGCCGCGATTACCACCTCGGAGGACGAGGCGCTGGCCATCGTGCGCCGCGCGGTGAAAGCCGATGCGGAGGTCGAGCCGACGGGCGTCCGCCTCTCTCAGCAGACCGCCAGCGCACTCGATCTGGAAGCGGGCCTCGCGCGGGCGCTCTGACACGACGGCCCCCTGGCCCGGCCACACCGCGGGATCGCGCGGAGAAGCCGAAGTGCGACCCTCGTAACCCACGAGGTCTTCCAGCCGCGCCGATCCCCCGAGCCGATCTGCGGCCGCGACCGGGGTCACGGCAGCGTTGGACCTCCGGGCAGGACAGCGCGTTGTGGCAGGCGGCGGTGAGCGGAGGACGTCTGCCATGAACATCGAACGCTTCGCGGAAACTGAGACGACGCTCGCCGTCGCGGACCGCCTCTGGCGCGCCGAGATGCGTCGCGCCTTCGGACCCGATGCGGTCCTGCTCCACGGCTTCGGCGCGGAGCGTCAGGGCGCACCGGGCACGCGGTTGCGCACGGCCTTCGAGGCGAGACGGAGCGCGATCGCGGCGTGGCGGCACGCGCGGCGCCCGGCCGCCTGAGCCACCCGCCTGCGGGATCGGGCGCCGCTTGGCACGGCCCGTCGTCGAAGCGCCCGGCACGCGCCGGGAAGACGCCGTTCCTGGCGCGCAGCACCCGCCGCCCTCTCGGTCCGGCCCGATCGCGGAGCGGCATCCCGGACGGGGGACGTGAACAGCGGCCGCCGGCACGGTATGAGGGCGATGCGGCTCCGCGGGCTGTGCAGCGACCGACGGTTGCGCAGCCCCCTCGCCTCTCCGAGATCAGCACCATCGCCGCCGCACGACGGCAATCGAGGACAGACCGATCGCAAGCGAAGCACGAGCCCGCGGCGTCCCGAGCCGGGATGCCCCGCGCGTTCCCGAGCGTACCGTCCCCGGCCGGTCATGCGGTTCCTGCACGGTGTGCTGCCGTGCTCTGGCGATCCCTGCCCTCGACAAGCCGGCAGGGATCGTGTGCCGGCACAACACCGGAACGGGCTGCGGGATCTACAGCGAACGCCCGGAGGCCTGTGCCCGGTGGTACTGCCTCTGGCGCAAGATCGACGTCCTGCCCGACGCGCTCAGGCCCGATCGATCGGGCGTGATGTTCTCACTGGATATCCGCTCGCCCGCGGCCGATATGGCGGATGCGGTCTGCATCGTCGGGCGTGCAGTCGAGGGCGTGCACGCCTTCGACCGGCCGGACGTGATCGAGGCGTTCGCCATGTTCGTGCGCGAGGGCTCCTGGCCCGTGTGGCAGGCGACCGAACACGACACGACCCTGGTGCATCCGGGTCCGCAGATTTCTCCGCCGTGACCGTCGGCTGTGCGGGCACGGCCGGGTGCCGGGACGCGCGACGACTCGGTGGGCGCGCGGCGTCCGGCCCCCGTCCCGGCATACCGCGGCGGTAGGCCGGGGCTCCTAATTGTCTCCGAAGTCGTGTTTTTAAGATCAGGGCGCGACGCGATGTGCTATGTATCCGCACGGGCACGCATTCGCCGCCCGCTCAGGAGATTCCGATGACCATCGTCCGGTGGCTGATCTCCAGAACGATCCAGTTTTTTCTTGGCAGCGCGCAGGAGCGCAGGTCCGATGCGATCGCCAAGCGAAAGGAAGCCGGGACCTTCGAGGGGGCATCGGCGAGCAAGGGCCGGGATTTCGAAGCCAACTACGCCGCGGCAGCTCAGCTCCTCAGAACGCGGATCGATCGGGAATTCCCCGACGCCTACTACGCGCGGCTGAGTTCCGGGAGAAACAGCTCCTACGATTACGGGCAGGATCGCGCGCTCGCCATCGACACCATGTCGATCGCCATAGCGATGGCGTTGCGGAACGGCGCCACCGTTCCGCAGGCGGCCGCGGCCGGGGCGGCGAGTATCGGCATCTGACGGGAGGCGCGGGACATTCGTGCCTCGGAGGACCGGGTCGCGCTTCCGCGGTCGCTCGGCCAGCGGCGGCGCGTCACGCCGTCGTGGCACCGGCCATGTCGCGGGTCCGCTCGATCATCGCGAGGAGGACCGTGTGAAAGGCTTCCTGCTCGCGCGAGCAGGAGCCCGCCCGCGTCGCGCACGCGAGTTCGGCACGGAGCCCGTCGAGGGCCGCCGCGCGTCGCTCCGCACCGTCTTCACGCAGGACGAGTCGCAGCAGGATATCTTGGGCGGCCGCGAGATCGGCCGGGTCCGCCCGGACGATGAGCGCTCCCAGAGCCTCCAAGCACGTCTCACGATCAGTCATGCGCACATCCATCAGGGAGCGAGCGGCAGAGACGACGTCGGCATCAGGCCCTCGACGCGCAGCTTCAATCGAGTGGCCCTGATCGTCTCGATGGAGCGCCACGAAATATTCCGGGCCAGGCCCTCGGTTTCCAGATCCGTGAGCTGATCGATCAGCCGCCCGCTCTCGAGGAGGCCGGGTCGCTGCGCCATACGGACGACCAACCTGGTCAGCTTTCGCATCACCGGGCACGGCCGGGGTTGGCCGGGCTCTACCAAGCGGCTTGGCCGTGACGCGCGAACATCAGGTCAGACCTTCCGGGGCGGTTTCGTGGCCGCCGCGACGGAGCCCTTGACGGAGGGCGCCGACGCGTTGGTCTTGGGCACAGACTTCTTCGGCTTCTTGGCTTCGCGATTTCCGCGCTTCTGTTCCGCTGCCATGATCTCGCTCCTGGATACGGTGACAGCCCCGACGACGTCGTCCTCACCGTTCGGGCGTCGGCTGGTCTGGAAGCAACCGGATCGCGGTCGCGACGGGGGTCTCGAACAGGCCGAAGACGGCAACGAGGCGGTCGCTTGCCCAGAGTTCGGCATGATGCCCCGCGATCAGACCCGCTGCCTGCCGCTTGGCGTCGCCGTCGTTGCGCGCCGTGATGACGCAAGTCGTGAGCACGCCACCGGTCGGGGCGAGCCGGTGGACCTGATAGGCGCGGCGCGCGTGTCGTGAGCGCGGCTTGGCGGGAAACGTGATGAGGTCTGCCACGCGCGCCTGTCCGTTGCAGGCGGGGGCATGGACCCTCAGCCACCGGAGCCTGGATCAACCGATCCGGTGATGGCAACACTCTGCGCTCTCACGGCCGACAAAGATAGCCCTGACCGGACGGGCGTCCCGCCCGGCGCGCGACGCGGCGGGCCCGCTCGAGACCTGCGCCCAGCGCCCGTTGGATGATCGGGACGGGCGCGAGCGCGCCGACCGGTTGCGATCGAAGCGGTCTGTCCCGTGATCCGGCCGGGCCGATGCGGCCGACCGGCCGGCAACATTCAGGGTCTGGCACCGGCGGCGCGCGCGTGCTCCAGGAAGAAGCGGATCATCTCCTGGCTCGCGTCCGGTCCGCGCGGGTCGGTGAACGAGCCGGCCGGGCTGCCGCCCGACCACGCGTGCCCGGCTCCGTGCAGAACCCACTGCTCCACGATGGCGCGGCCGGACGCGTCCGAACGGACGGTGCGGGTGTAGTCCACCCCGTCCGGTGTCCGGCCCTGGGTCACCGCTGTGCGGAGTTCCGGGTCCGACGGCCCCTGCGCGGCCACGCGATCGCCGTTGGCCGCGTGCACCGTGCGGTCGCGGTCGCCGTGGAACACGATCAGCGGCACGGCGTGGCGTTGTCCCGTCGCGCGCGCGCCGTCCCCCTTCATGGCCGCGAAGGCCGAGGGCACGTCCCGCGCGGAGCCGCAGGCCAGACCGGAATGGACGCCGATCGCCGCGAACAGGTCGGGGTAGGTCATCGCCAGGATCGCGGCGGCGGCCCCGCCCGCCGACAGGCCCGCCGCGTAGACCCGCCTGTCATCGGCCGAGAACTCCGCGATCACCTGCCGGACGATGCCGGCGATCAGGGCGGGCTCGCCGCCCTCCCGCTGCTGGTCACCGGGCTCGTACCAGTTCCAGCACCGCTGCATGTTGGCCGAGCGCGGCTGCTCCGGATAGACCACCAGGACGCTGCGCGCCTCCGCGACCGCGTTCATCCGCGTGCCTGCGGCGAAGTCGTCCGGGTTCTGCGTGCAGCCGTGCAGCATCACCACGACGGGCAGAGCCTGGCCGGTGTAGCCGCTCGGTACGTAGACCTTGTAGTTTCGGGTCCCGGCCGCGCCGGTGAAGGTGCGGGCCTCGAAGCGTGCCCCCTCCGGAAGCCGAGGCGCGGCCGGCGTCGCGCCGTCCCGCCCGTCGCGATCCGCACCGATGCCGGCCTTCGCCAGCGCCTCCTGGACGGTGCGCATCACGGTGCCGGCGATGTTGCCCGCGGATCCGGCGTGGGGATGGCGGCCCGGACGTTCTCCGGCCGTCTCCGGCGCGACCCAGGCTTCGCCGGGAGCGGAGGGCGCGACCATGTCGAGGATGTCGGCCGCGTCCGCGCTCGGCGCACCCGTCTCGGCGGCGCTCCGGGCCGCCCCCGACCACAGCCTGAAGGCGGCGGCCTGGCGCTCCTGAAGCCTGGCCATCGCCTCCGCGGCGCGGGCGGCACGGGCCGGGTCGACCTTTGGGAACGCGAAGCGCGTGAAGGCGGTCTTCGTGGCGTGATCCATCGGACGGGTCCTGGCTGAGTGGGAAGCGGGCGCGGCGGGGTCCGGCCGCGTCGGCGGGGAGAGGTGGCGCCGTCAGGCCGTCCGGTCGGCGAGCGCCGCCTTGACCGCGGGACTGGCCTGGAAGGCGCCGAGCACCTCGACCGAGGCGATGGCGGCGCGCGCCAGTTCGGGCGTTACGTCGAGGGCGATGCTGGCCAGCCCGAGCACCTGGATGTGCAGCGGCGCGCCCGCGTCGCGCGCCGCCTCGAGCGCCTGCTTCGTGTAGTGCGACAGGCCGAGGCTGAGCTGCTTCCGGCTGACCGATTGCCTGACGGCCTCGCCCTGGCGCTCGATCTGATTGCGCACGGCGGTGCGGATGAAATCGGCACGGTTGGCGTAGAAGCCGTCGCGCACCATCAGGTCGATATGGCCGAGGTCGACGAAACCGAGGTTGAGCGTGATCTTCTCGCTGTCCGGCAGCCTGGGTCGCAGATCGTGCACCTTGTCGGCCATGAAATCCATCCATACGCCATCCGGTTGGATGGTCTGTAGATGGTGTGGAGATACGGCGGCGCAAGGGTTGCCGGTGATGACTCCAATCGGAGGGGCCGATCGCGACGTCTTCGAGGATGCGCGGAACTGCCTCGAGGACAGGAACAGCGCCGCGTCGGATCGAACCGTGGCAGGGCGCGGCCCTGCTAGGTCTCGCCGCGAGAAATCGATTCCGGATCCGGACGGGTCGTCAGGTTTGAGGCCGGCGCGCGATCGGTGCGGCCTCGTCCCATTCGCGATCCTGCTCCGCCAGCAGGGCGGCGCGACGGGCCGCCGCGCTCGCGGCGTCGCACGACGGTGCCGCCCGGGCCTCCTCCAGGGGACGCGGAGGAACCGGATCGGGCGCCCGAGCGAGGCGGGTGAGCGTGGCGACGACGTGGTCCACGTCACCGGATGTCACGGCGCCTGTCCGGAGGAGCCCGAGACGCGAACACGTGGCGATGTCCGCACAGGATGCGTCCGCGAAGCGGAGCGCCGCGATCTGATCCGCCGCGAGGGGCAGGCATCCGGCCGGCAGCCCGCGCAGCCGGCCGAGCCGCCGCGCCCGCGTGGCCTCGGGTGTGTGCATCTCCCGCGCGCCCGGAAGCCAGCGCGCCAGCACGTCGAGGATGAAGTGCCGGACGCGCTCGACGCGGATGGGACCGAACTTCCTGATCGTGGCGATCGCGACCGGTGAAGACTGGGCCAGATGACCGAGATCCGGGAAGCCGGCCTTCCGCAGGCGGGCGCGCAGGGACGCCGTCAGCAGGCCGCGCCCGAAGCCCTCGGCCGACAGACGCCGGATCGTGTCCGGGGACAGGTCGTCGAAGAGGGGAAGGCGGGCGCCGACCTCGGCCATGAGGCTGTCGGACCAGACGGCGCGGAGGGATCGGTCGGGCATCACCGCGGCCGATAGGGCACTTGCCGGGTGTCCGCAACGAACCGTCACCGCGGGCCCGAGGGACGGGCGCCGAAACGGACCGTCGGACGCGGCATCGCTGGTCGCTCGCGACCGGCCCTGGCCCGCGCGTCGCCGCGGAAACCGTCCGATCAGACTACGATCTCACCGCGGTCAGTTCCTGGAGAGCGCAGTCGATCGCCCGGATGATCTGCTCGCTGGTTCGAACCACGGCAGCGTCTCGCGATAGAGCGACGACCGCTTGCTGCAACGCCCGAAACTGATCGAGCCGAATGGCCGGATCGAGACCGCGCGCGACGGCCGACTGTACGAGGCCGCGGACGAATTCACGCGCCAATTGCTCGTCGAACTCGTGCAAATTCTGGATCTCTGCCTCTCAACCGCGACACGTCTAACACCGTCCGGATGAGAAGGGATCCGCGCAGCAGCGAGTCGCCGAATCCGGCGCCTGGCCGCACGGCGTCATCGCGCGAGGGTGGCCTCCGCGATCCGGACGGCCGATTGCGCGTCCGCGGCGACGGCGTCCGCGCCGACGACACGGGCGCTGGCAGGCTCCCGCACGAAGAGCGGCCCGCCGACGATGACGCGCAGGTCCGGGTTGCACGACGCGGCGCGCAGTTTCGCCACGGACACCGCCATCACCGGCAGGAGGATGTCGCAGGACAGCGAGATGCCGACCAGATCGAACTGTTCGGCGCGGACCAAGCTGGCGGGGTCCTCGTCCGCTCCGTTGGTCAGGACCACGTCCCACCCCGCCTCGCGGAAGAAGCTCGCCACGAGCGCGAGGCTGAAGAGATGGGTCTCACCGGGACAGGGCATCAGCAGGACGCGGCGACCGTTCGCCGTCACGTCCACGCCCTCCAGATCCGCACACAGGGCGCGGGTCAGGTTCTGGAGGCGACCGAGCGCGAGCGCCACGTCGAGGAAGTCGGCGGCATCGTCTTCCCAGAGCTCGCCCAGATACCGCGCCGCGGGTGCGAACAGGTCGAGCAGCAGGGCATCCAGCGACAAGCCCTCTTCCAGGAGCGCGCGCACCCACTCGGCGTGCGGTTCGCCCTCCATCAGCGCTTGAGCGAGAGAGGCGACGCGCTCAGGCGTCGGTGATCGCGTCGTCGACGCGGGCGACGGCGGATCCGCCCGATGCGCGAGCGCCAGACGCGGCAGGATCTCGTCCTCGACGATCCGGGCGAGACCGGCCTGGATGATGGCCGAGTTGCGTTTGGCCGCTCCGTGAACGGACCAAGTCCGTCGGTCGACGCGGGCGCGCGCGACACCGATACCGGCCATTTCAGGCATTGGCTCCCCCGCCGACGCGGCACTATATGTTTTGTATCGGCACTAGGCAACTCGATTAGCGAACTATAATTCCGATCGCGGACGGATGATTGTGGCTACAGCCTGACGGAACACACGCGCGCCGCGACCGGTGTGGGCTGTACAGGTCGGTACCGGCACAGAACTGCCGCCTCGGATGACGGTTCCCGTCAATCCGGCACGGCGGACAGGGCGCTCCGGAGCGAACGATCTCTTCACCGAGAGAGCCGGTCGTTCCGCGCCGCGGCGATTGATCCAGGTGAGTGCCCGCGCGCCGCGTTTGTGCGAGCGTAGACGATTGTGGGCTCGGCGGCCGGTGACCGCGTGATGCGCGCTGCTATGTCCAGTCGGCGGAGAGCCCGATGCCGCGATATTTCATCGTCACATCCGATCACATCACGGTCAAGGACGACGAAGGCGTGCAACTTTCCGGTCGGGACGCGCTGCGCGACACCCTTCGCCGGCTGCTGACCGACATCCTGCGCGATGAGGGCTATCGCACCGAGGTGAACGCGTTCACCGCTCAAGCCTACGACGAAGCGGGCAAGCTCGTGATGAGCGCGAGCGCCAGCTTCTCGGCAACAGATGTGTAGGTTGCAGCCTGTCCGTCGCCGAGGCGCGCGGGCGCTCCGTGGCCGCGGAGGCAGATCGGGTTCTCGCTGATCGACGGTGCGGCGGGTACAAGATCAGGGATGACGGAAGGCCTGCCGCGCTCGGCTGGTTTCACCGGCGGTCACCCCGATTTCCTTGTCCTCGGCCGTGATCGCGGTCTCAACATTCCCGAGACGGAGCTTAGCCCAGGAAGATGGCGAGCAGTTCGCCGGGGATTGTCGCCGTGCGCGGACCGCCTGGAAGGGCCCGCGCCCGGCGGCAGGCACATCCGCGGAGTGCCTCAGTCGCGCGCCGCCTCGACGCTGGCGCGATCGACCACGGCGCGCAGCGCCTCACCGCCCTCCATGACGAACCAGGCCCGCAACATGTCCGTCGTCTCCGGCGTGTCGCCGGGCCGCTCGCGGAACAGGTCGGCGCAGCGAGCCAGCTCGCGCGCCACGAAGATCTCCAGGAAGGCCGCACCGCGGGTTCTCGCGAGTTCGGCGAGAGCGTCCTCCAGGACGCGCCGCATCATCTCGCCGACCATGGCCGAGATGTAGACGGCCTCCGCGCTGCCCTGTTCGGGCTCGTTCAAGCAAGTCTCCGATCTGCCCGGACGCGACCCCGAACGGAACAACGGGCAGACGATAAAGGCGGGTCCCGAGGCCGAAGCCTCGGGTTCTGTTGCTAGGCGTACCCACGCCCCGGAAGATTACGCCGCGAGGCGCATCTCCATGCCGACGTTGTCGTTGGCATTTAGAGTTTTGGTCAGGTGCCCGGAACGAGGGTTGCCCGCGCCGAGCCGGTCGAGTCCTTACCGAAAGCCGCATCTTACCCTGCCGAGGCAGGGCAGAACTCGCGATCCCTTTACCGCCCAGTCGAACCTGTTTCACCCCCAGCAGAAGCACCCTGGCAGCGCGCGATCCGCAACGCCGGACGCTCGCCCTCGTCCCCGCGCGGTATCCGGGGCAAGATGCTTCTGGTGGAGGCGCCGGGTACCGCCCCCGGGTCCTGAAGCGTTATTACGAACCGGTCATCAACCTCGCAGCCACCGTAACCCATCCCGGCCCGCCGGTCCATCGCGTGCACGCAGCGATCCTGGCCGGACATCGGTGGCGCCGCGGCCGCCGCGTGCCCATATGCGTGCGATCCCTCCGCGCAATCCCGTGCTCTGGGCCACGAAGCGGAGGCCGACATGGCACGCGAACTCAAGACCGGCAAAGCGCAGGGCGTCACGCCCGAGGACTTCAACGAGCGCGTGAAGCGACTCCTCGCCGACAAGCCGGATCCCCGCAAGGCCGAGCCGGCACGGAAGAATTTCAAGGTCAACAAGCCGCTCGTGCGGAGCTGACAGGCCGCTTCGGAGACGTTCGCCCGGCAGCGAACGTCTTCTCGGAACCCCGCGCGTGCTCGTGCAGGCATCGCAGGCATGGCAAGCTACGAGGCCGCAGCGCGGAGCGCCTCGGGATCCCTATATCTGCGCGATCAGTGGAACGGCTCAGGAGGAGCGACGATGGAAACCGAGAGGGCGGTGCTGGCCGGTGGTTGCTTCTGGGGCATGCAGGACCTCATCCGGCGCCAGGAGGGCGTCGTGTCGACCCGCGTCGGCTACACGGGCGGCGACGTGCCGAACGCGACCTACCGCAACCACGGCACCCATGCCGAGGCCATCGAGATCATCTACGACCCGGCGCGGACGAGTTTCCGGCGCATGCTGGAATTCTTCTTTCAGATCCACGACCCGACGACGCCGAACCGCCAGGGCAACGACAGGGGCCCGAGCTATCGCTCGGCCATCTTCTACACCGACGAGGGCCAGCGCCGCGTCGCCGAGGAGACCATCGCCGACGTCGACGCTTCCGGCCTGTGGCCGGGCAAGGTCGTGACCGAAGTGGCGCCGGCCGGCCCGTTCTGGGAGGCCGAGCCGGAGCATCAGGACTACCTGGAACGGCGTCCCGACGGATATACCTGCCACTTCATCAGGCCCAACTGGGTGCTGCCCGCGCGCGCGCCAGCCACGCAGAGCGCGTAGGCTTATCGGGCCGAGGCCGCCGGACAGTCGGCGGTCTCGGGCCTCACGGTCGCGACGGTACCGCCGGCGGCCGCCGAGACGCGCCGGTCGTGACGCTGGCGGGCTCGCGGGCCGAGGCGCGTCCGACCGCTTCCGGACCGCCGCGTCGCGGACACCGCTCCGTCCGGCGGTGGTCGCGTGCACCGCGCGAGCGACGAAGCCGCCGACCAGGCCCGGTGCGGTCAGCCCGCGAGTTCGGGCCTCGTCCGTCCGCCGAGATAGGCCGACCGGATCTCGTCGTTGGCCCAGAGGGCGTCGGGGGCGCCCTGCAGGACGAGCCGGCCCGTCTCCAGCACGTAGCCCCGATCGGCGACCGAGAGCCCCATCCGGGCGTTCTGCTCCACCAGCAGCACGGTGGTCCCGCGGCGGCGCACCTCGGCGATGATCGCGAACACCGCCTGGACGATCACGGGGGCCAGGCCGAGCGAGGGCTCGTCGAGGAGCAGGATGCGGGGCTTGGCCATCAGGCCGCGCGCGAGGGCCACCATCTGGAGTTGGCCGCCCGACAGCGTCCAGCCCAGGGCGTCGCCGAACCGGCGGATGTCCGGGAAGAGGTCGAACATCGCCTCGACCTCATCGCGCAGCGCCCGCTTGCCGAGGCCGGCGCGGTTGGACGCGCCCAGCATGATGTTCTCGCGCACCGTGAGCCCCGGGAAGACCCGGCGCCCCTCCGGGACGTGGGCGACGCCGAGCCGCACGATCGCCTCGGGCTTCAGGCCCTCCAGCGGCCGCCCCTCCAGCAGGATCGTGCCGGCGGCGGGCCGCACCAGCCCGGAGATCGCCTTGAGGGTCGTCGACTTGCCGGCGCCGTTGGACCCCAGCAGCGTCACCACCTCCCCGGCTCCGACCGAGAAGGACAGGCCGCGCACCGCCTCGATCTCGCCGTAGCGGACGACCAGGTCGCGGATCTCGAGGAGTGGCGTGGCGGGCGTCGTCATCGCTGGGGTCAGGCCGGGGCGAGGTCGGTCTTGAGGCTCGCCGCCGGACCGGCGGCGGCGTCCTCGCCGAGATAGGCCTGGATCACCGCCGGCTCGCGCAGCACGGTCGCCGTGACGCCGTCGGCGATGCGGCGGCCGAAGTTCAGCACGGTGATGTGGCTCGCCACGTCGCTCACCAGCGTCATGTCGTGGTCGATGATCAGGATGGTCAGGCCCTTGGCGGCCATCCGGCGCAGGAGCACCGTCAGGGCATTCTTCTCGCTGGAATTGAGCCCCGCGGCGGGCTCGTCGAGGAGCAGCAGCACGGGGTTGCCGGCCAGCGCCCGCGCGATCTCGATCAGGCGCTGGTGGCCGTACGAGAAGCCGGAGATCGGCTCCTGCGCCCGCCCCTCCAGCCCCACGAAGGCCAGAGCCGCCCGGGCGCGGGCCTCCAGCCCCGCCCGGTCGCGCGCGCCGAGCGGGTTGTTGGGGCGCTCGGCGCCGATGACGACGTTCTCCAGGGCGCTCATGGAGCGGAACAGGCGGATGTTCTGGAAGGTGCGGCCGATCCCGGCCGCCGCCCGCCGGTGCGGGGACAGGCGCGTGACGTCCTGCCCCGCCAGCCGCACGGTGCCCCCCGTGGGGCTGTAGAGGCCGGACAGGACGTTCAGCGTCGTGGTCTTGCCGGAACCGTTCGGGCCGATCAGCGCGTGGATGCCGCCCCGCGCCACCGTGAAGCTCACCGCGTCCACGGCCTTGAGGCCGCCGAAGTGCTTGGACAGGTCCGACACCTCCAGCATCGGCGCGGCGGACGCCTCGCCCTGGCTCAGAATCAGTTCGGCGGCGGGCGGCGGGATCGGGCGGGCGCGGCGCAGGCGCCGGACCTGGTCGCCGAGGAAGCCCCAGATCCCGTCGGGCATGAACACCACGATCAGGATCACCGCGAGCCCGTAGATCGCGAGGTAGAGCCCGGGGATCTCCTTGAGGAAGCGGAGCCATTCCGGGATCAGGATCAACAGGGCCGTGCCGATCACGGCGCCCACCGGCGAGCCGACGCCGCCGAGCAGCGCCATCGTCAGGAAGACGATCGACTCGGCGAAGGCGAACTGGTCCGGGCTGATATAGGTGAAGCTGCCGGCGAACAGCCCGCCGCCGAGCCCCGCCAGCAGCGCCCCGAGGGCGAAGGCCGCGACCTTGGTGCGGTAGATGTCGATGCCCGAGACCCCCGCCGCGAGCTCGTTGTCGCGCACCGCCCGCATGGCGCGCCCGAGCCGCGTCCGCGGCATGTGCCAGACGAGCCAGCCGACGACGGCCAGCACGAGCACGCACAGGGCGAGGTAGCTCTGCCCGTCCGCGAACAGGGCCGGGCGGCGGATGTTCGGCACGCCGTCGGGCCCGTGCGTGACGGGGATCCAGTTGGTGAGGACCAGCGTCAGGATCTGCTGGAACGAGATCGTCACCATGGCGAGGTAGTGGCCGCCGAGCCGCAGCGTGGAGGCGCCGAGCGCGGCGCCCAGAACCAGCGCGAGACCGAGGCCGGTGATCAGGCAGATCCAGAAATTCAGGCCCCCGTCGACCGTGCCGAGTCCGACCGCGTAGGCACCGATCCCGAAGAAGGCGGCCTGGGCGAGGTTGATCTGCCCGCACAGGCCGAGCACCACGGTGAGCCCGATCACCGCGATGGCGTAGGTCGCCGCCTGCATCAGGATGTTGAGGGCGTAGCCGCTGAGCGGCGTCGTCGCGGCCAGCGTCACCAGGGCGGCGGCCAGGACCGCGTAGGCGAGGCTCCCGAGGGGCAGGCGGCGCGGCGGGCGCGCCGGAGCCGCTGCGGCCGGGCCGGCGACGATGGAGGGGCGACCGCTCATGCCTTCTCCGCCACGCGCTCGCCGAACAGGCCCTGCGGGCGCACGACCAGGAACACCACCAGCACCAGGAACGCGAAGGCGTCCTTGTAGGGGACCGAGATGTAGGCTGCCCCGAAGGTCTCGATGATGCCGAGCGCGAGGCCGCCGATGATCGCCCCGGTGACGTCGCCGAAGCCGCCGATGATCGTCGCCGCGAAGGCCTTGAGGGCGATCGTGGCCCCCATCTGGATCGACACGAACAGCACCGGCGCCACCAGGATGCCGGCGATGCCGCCGAGCACCGCGCTGTACACGAAGGTCAGCATGATCATGCCGGCCACCGGGATGCCCAGGAGGGCGGCCATCTCCTTGTCCTGGGACGTCGCCTGAAGCTTCTTGCCGACCAGAGTGTGCTCGAAGAACCAGTACTGGAACGCCACCAGGGCCGCCGTCACCGCGATGATCAGCAGGTACTGGCTGTCGAGGAAGACCGGCCCGAGCAGGAACCCTTGCGTCTCGAAGACGGGCGGGAGCACCTGCGGCTGCGGCCCGTAGAGGGCGAGCGTCGTGTTCGCCAGGAAGATCGAGGCGCCGATGGTCGAGATGATCACCGGCAGGTAGCTGCGGTGCCGCAGCGGGTAGTAGACGCCGAGATTGAACAGGGCGCCGAGCAGCGCCATCCCGCCGAGGGTCAGGAGAAGGGAGAGCCAGTAGGGCCACTGGAGGTCGACGGCGAAGACCACCATCAGGAAGGCCGCCACCATCGAGAACTCGCCCTGCGCGAAGTTCACCACGTTGGTGGCGCGGAAGATCAGCACGAAGCCGAGCGCCACCAGGGCGTAGACGGAGCCGATGCCGATCCCGGTGAAGAGGAGCTGCAGGATCAGGTCCATGCGGTCCGCACTCTCGCCTCCTCCTCCGGATGTCGTTCACGCACCCCGAACACGTCGGCCGGCTCACCCTTGGTAGAAGTCGATCCGCCGGTCGAAGACGATGTTGCCCTTGTCGTTGCGCACGACGTTGTAGCCGTGCAGGCCGTCGCCGTTCTTGTCGAAGTTGTAGGTTCCCTCGGCGCCCTCGTGGCCGCGCACCGCCAGGATCGCCTCGCGGACGGCCTGCGGATCGGTCTTGCCCGCCGCGTTGATCGCCTTGGCGAGCACCGTGACCGCGTCGAAGGTCCACGAGGACTGGTTGTCGGGCGCGATCTTCATCGCGGCCCGGTAGGCCTTGCCGTAGGCGCGCGCGGCGTCGCCCGACTCCTCGGCGTAGTCGGCCACGCCGTAGGTGCCGTAGAGGGACGGCCCGGCGAGCTTCAGGGCGGTGACGTTGGTGATCGAGGGCGAGCCGACCCAGGGCGCGGTGACGCCGAGCTGGCGCAGCTGCCGGGCGAAGATGCCGATGTCGTTCTCGAAGGTGAAGTACGAGCCGATCACGTCGGCGCCCGACTGACGGATCGCCAGCACGACCGGCGTGAAGTCCTGGCTCTGGTTGGTGTAGCCCTGGTCGAGGGCGACCGTGGCACCGCCCTTGGCGAGGCTCTCGGTCAGCGCCTTGGCGCCGCTGGTGCCGAAGGCGTCGGTGGAGTGGATGATCGCCCACTTCTTCTTGCCCAGCCCGTTGACGCCGTGCTCGGCGATCACCCGGGCCGAGAAGGTGTCGTTGGGGCGGAAGCGGAACAGCCAGGGATTGCCGAGCTGCGTCAGGACCGGGTCGGTGCCGCCGAAACAGACGGGTTTCCCCGTCTTCAGGATGTCGGGCGCCATCGCGTGGTTCTGGGTCGAGCGGATCGAGCCGAGGAAGCCGACGAGGTCGCCCTGCGACGCCAGTTTCGAGAAGGCGAAGACCGCGCCGGGATTGGTGGTCTGATCGTCCTCCGTGACGATCTCCAGGGGCTTGCCGAGCACGCCGCCGGCCTTGTTGACCGTCTCCAGGGCGATCTTGGCCCCGGCGAGCGCGTAGCGGCCGGCATCCGCGCCGGGCCCCGTCACCGGGAGCACCATGCCGATCCGGACGGTCGACCCGGCGCCCTGAGCGCAGGCCGAGCGGATCACCCCCGGCGCCAGGCCGCCCGCGACTGCGGATGCGGATGCGGCCCCCGTCAAGAAAACGCGGCGCGTCGTCCTCATTGGCGTATCCGTCCCACCGCCGATGCTCAGGCCCGGCGTTGGCGACGATGGTCCCTATTCCGCGCGCCGATGTCTATCCTGCAAACCTTCGACGCTCAGCTTCGATGAGAAGAAGCTCTCGGATCGTCACTCGACCGCTTTCGCTGCGGTGCGGCGAAGGAGAAGACGATGACGACGAGGCTCCGCCCGCATTCATTCTGTCCTGACGCGCGCTCGGAACGCGAAGATCCGAACAGGCGCGATCCGGAATGTGTACTATCAGGCAGAGATCCGGCGTTCCTCTGCGGCGCGGGCGAGCGCAACAGGCGCTATAGGATCGGTGTACGCGCGGGAGAGGCCTGATGCGACCGGCGCATTCGGCGAGGAGGCGCTTCCGTTTTCCAGCGAACCGTTGCACCGTCGAGCTTCCAGCACGGGGCATCGCGGCCTGAAGCGCGCGGCGTACGAGCGGGCGCGAGCCCGCCTCAACCGCGACCGGCCCCGTCATCCAGTCGCGAGGCCGAACCTCCCATGGCGCCCATCATCACGACGGTCGAGGATCTGCGGCGGGTCGCCAAGCGGCGGGTGCCGCGGATGTTCTACGATTACTGCGATTCCGGTTCGTGGACGGAGTCGACCTACCGCGCGAACGAGGCCGAGTTCGCCGGCATCAAGCTCCGCCAGCGCGTCGCGGTCGACATGACCGACCGTACCCTCGCCACGACGATGGCCGGTCAGGCCGTCGCGATGCCCGTCGCCCTGGCGCCGACGGGTCTCACGGGCATGCAGCACGCCGACGGCGAGATCCTGGCGGCACGGGCGGCGGAGGCGGCGGGGGTGCCGTTCACGCTGTCGACGATGAGCATCTGCAGCATCGAGGACGTCGCGGAGAACGTCAGCAAGCCGTTCTGGTTTCAGCTCTACTTCATGCGCGACCGCAGCTTCAACGACCGCCTCATCGACCGCGCGAAGGCGGCGGGCTGCTCGGCTCTGGTCCTAACGCTGGACCTCCAGATCCTCGGGCAGCGCCACAAGGACATCCGCAACGGCCTGTCGGCCCCGCCGCGGCTGACGCCGGGCACGGTCCTCGATCTCCTGACCAAGCCCCGCTGGTGCTGGTCCATGCTGCGCACGCAGCGCCGGACCTTCCGCAACATCGTGGGGCACGTGGACGGCGTGCGGGATACCCGCTCCATCTCGGCCTGGACGGCGGACCAGTTCGACCCGCGCCTGGACTGGGACGACGTGCGGCGGATCCGCGACCGGTGGCAGGGTCCCCTGATCCTGAAGGGCATCCTGGACGTCGAGGATGCCGAGAGGGCGACCGCGACCGGGGCCGACGCGCTCATCGTCTCGAACCATGGCGGGCGGCAGCTCGACGGCGCGCCCTCGTCCATCGCCGCGCTTCCCGGAATCGCGGACGCGGTCGGCCGGCGCGTCGAGGTGCTGATGGACGGCGGGATCCGCTCGGGCCAGGACGTGCTGAAGGCCATCGCCCTGGGCGCGAAGGGCGTGTTCATCGGCCGCGCCTTCCTCTACGGGCTCGGCGCCTACGGCCAGGCCGGCGTCGCCCGCTCCCTGGAGATCATCCGCACGGAACTCGACATGACGATGGCCCTGTGCGGCCATCGCGACATCCGCGCCGTCGACCGGTCCATCCTCTGGACGCCCTCAGCGCAGGAGACCCGGGAGGGTGCGCCGCCCGTGCGGCGCATCGGGCCCTGACGGCGGGCGACCACCGGTCCGATCCGGACCTTCACGGTGTCGCGGTTCTCGATCCGAATCCCTCGCGGATCGCGCGTCGCCGCGGCCGAGGCGTTCCAGCGCGGCACCGGGCCGGGGGCCTCGCGCCGCGCCCGAGCCACAACGACAACGGCGCAGCGACCCGTGGGGTCGCTGCGCCGCTGGATCGGGCCGCCGAGGGGGGAAAGACGGCCTGCTGAATTCAATATGCCAGAAGAGCCGTCCGGGAGGTGCGCCCGAGCACATCCAAAAGGATGTGGCGCGGCAGCGACAGAGATCGGCCATCACCTGTGGACAGCGCGAAGCGCCCTCGATCCGTCAAGGTTCAGGAGCGAGCGTGATGCCCTCACCACCGATCCGACCCAGCCATGTTCGCCAGCCCGCACGCCTTCGTCCTGCACCATCGCGAGCGCCTCGCCGTGCTCGTCTCCTCGGCCCTGTTCCTCGCGGGCGCGCTGCCGCTGTTCTGGGCCATCGGCTGACCGTTCAGGCCCGCCGCGCTGACCGAGCGTCCGGGTACGCTGTCCCAGCGCCCCGCATCGTGTCCGGCCTATCGACGCCTTCGAAGCAGGGCGCCGCTCCGCTCGGAAGACGTCGCGGCCCGGGGAGGCTCAACGCGGCTTCGCCGGTCCGCCCGGCGCCCAGCCGTGGGCCTGGATGGCCGTCGTCAGCTTGCCCTGCATCTCGGGCATCACCGACTGGATCCATTGCTGCATGCCCGCGAGCTGGATCTGAGCGAGCTGCGGCTGGGCCGCCGCGAGGCGCTTCCCGGCGGGGGTCGCGTAGAAGGCGGCGATGGCCTGCAACTCGTCCTTGTTCAGCACGGTGGCGAAACCGCGCGCCTGGATGTCGAGCAGCTCGTCGTAGTGCGCCGTGAGCGTCGGCATGACGACCTCCTGCACCAGCACCTGCGCCCTGTCGGGCTCCTTGATCCCGATCTGCTGCATCATGCCGATCATGGGGGCCGCCATCGAGCCGAGCGTCGCGGCGCGATCACCCTGCATCTGCGCGACGGTCTCCCGGGCAACCTTCAGCAGGGCCGGATCCGGCGCGGTCGTGGGCGCGGGCTTCGGGGCCGGTTGTGCCAGTGCCGCACCGATCGGGAAGGAGGTCAGGCACAAACCGACGACGAGGGCAGAGAAGCGCATGGCGGTCCCGTTCACGAGCGCCGCGCGGTCCACAAGGCCGCGCGGCCGGTCCGGGTAGCTACCACAGCTCCGAACAGGATCGATGACAGCGCCGGATCGCCCGGCACCGCGTCGCGCGCGGCGGGCCCTGAACTCGGGGTGCCGATCAGCACCGAGATCCGGCGGTCGCGGGCTCATGGTGTCCGCATCGAGGAATGGGAGGACACCATGCGTCAAACGTTTCTGCGGACCGGCGGTGCGGCCGCGCTGGTCGCTCTGGCACTCTGCGCCACCCCGCCGGCCGCTCAGGCGCGCGGCATCGGCGTCGGCGGCGCCGTGGCGCTGGGCATCCTCGGCGGCGTCGTGGCCGGGAGCGCCATCGCGTCCGCCAACAGCGGGTACTACCCGGGTCGCCCCGTCTACGCCGCGCCCGACCCGTACGGCGCCTGCCACTTCGAGCGCCGCGCGTACATCGACCCGTACGGGTACGAGCACATTCGGCGGATCGAGGTCTGCGAGTAGGCCGAGCCCCGTCCCGGAGATCGCGGAACGGCGACCCGGCGTCGCCGCGCGCGGCCTCGCCCGCTAGGCCCGGCCTGATCGCAGGCGTGCGACCTCGCTCGGCCCGATCTCCAGGTAAAAGCGGATCGCATCGTCGACGAGTGCGTCGGGCGTGACACCCGCCGCCTTCGCGGCCCGAGCGACCTGGAGGCCGAGCGCGAGGTCGATCCGCAGGTCGGCGCCCCGGCTCGACGGCGCCGGTGCGGCGGTCGGGGCCGGTACGGGCGCGGCGCTGCTCCGCGACTCGAGCTTGCCGAGCTTCGCTTCGCGACGCCCCCTGTGGACGAGCGCGTCGGCGCGCTCGTTGAGGCGGTCGCCGGCATGCCCCCGGACCCAGGTCCACTTCACGTCCCGCGCCGCGTTCAGTTCGTCGAGGCGCTTCATGAGATCGACGTTCTTCACGTCACCCGTCGTCGAGCGCCAGCCCCGCGCCTTCCAGCCGCGCATCCACTCGGTCACCGACTTGACGACGTACTGGCTGTCGCACCGCATCTCGATCGCGGCCCCGGCGGGGAAATGCTCGAGGCCCTTGATCGCGGCCGTCAGTTCCATCCGGTTGTTGGTCGTGGTGCCGGGCTCCCCGCCGCACAGCTCGATCGTGCCGTCCGGGGCCGCGATGACGACGCCCCACCCCCCCGGCCCGGGGTTCGGGTCGCAACCGCCATCGGCATAAACGATCGTTCGCATCGTGGCGTCAGCCCTCTCGTACGGGTAGTCGGTGGACGGGCGCCATCGAGGCCCGACATCGGCCGACCGATGGTCGCCCCGGCCCGAGCCGGCATCGCCGGCGAGCGCGGCGGCACCTCTAGCACCGATCGCGCGCCGCGGCAGCGCCGGGTGAGGCGCGCGTCGGCAAGCGAGCGGTGTCCCGAAGGCCCGCGCCGACGGGCGGGCCCGGTGCTGGCGACGAAGGCGCATTCGTGTGAAACGCGCCGCACGGACGGAGATCGATGTGCGCCGGAATGGCTGAGGATGGGATTGCCGATTCGGGCCGCGCTTGGCGTCGGCTCGCCGCGGCGACGGCGCTCGGCACGGTCGGAGGCGTCGGCATGTGGTCGGTCGTCGTCGTGCTGCCCGCCGTTCAGGCCGAGTTCGGGGTCGATCGGGCGGCGGCCGCCCTGCCCTATACCCTCACGATGGTCGGCTTCGCGGTCGGCGGCCTCCTGATGGGCCGGCTCGCGGACCGCATCGGCATCGTGCCCCCGCTGCTCCTCGGCACCGTCTGCCTGGCCCTCGGCTACGGGCTCAGCGCCCTCGCGACGAACCTCTGGCAGTTCGCCCTCGTGCACGGCGTGCTCGTCGGGGCGCTCGGCAGCTCGGTCGCCTTCGGACCGCTGATGGCCGACGTGTCGCGCTGGTTCTCGCGCCGGCGAGGGCTCGCCGTCGCGCTGTGCGCGTCCGGCAATTACCTCGCGGGCACGCTCTGGCCGCCGGTGGTGGAGCGCGCGGTCCACGCGTACGGCTGGCGCGCGACGCAGGCCGGAATCGGCCTGTTCTGCCTCGTCGCCATGCTGCCCCTCGCGCTGGCGATGCGGGGCCGGCCGCCGCGGGCTTCGGCGACGTGCGCGGCCGGTCCGCAGGCCGTGACGACGCTGTCGCCCGCGGCGCTGCAGGGCCTCCTCGTCGTGGCCGGCACCGCGTGCTGCGTGGCGATGGCGATGCCGCAGGTCCACATCGTGGCGTACTGCAGCGATCTCGGGTACGGCGTCGCCCGCGGCGCGCAGATGCTGTCGCTGATGCTCGGCTTCGGCATCGTCAGCCGGGTCGCGTCGGGCTTCGTCGCCGACCGGATCGGCGGTCTCGCGACGCTGCTGGCCGGTGCGCTGCTGCAGGCGGCGGCGCTCGCGCTCTACCTCGCGTTCGACGACCTGACCTCGCTCTACGTGATCTCGGCTCTGTTCGGCCTGTTCCAGGGCGGCATCGTGCCGGCCTACGCGATCATCGTGCGCGAGTACCTCCCGGCCGAGGAGGCCGGGGCGCGGATCGGTGCGGTGCTGATGGCGACGCTGGCCGGCATGGCGCTCGGCGGCTGGCTCACGGGGGCGATCTTCGACGCCACCGGCTCCTACCGTGCGGCGTTCGTCAACGGGCTGGCCTGGAACGCCGTCAACGTGGCGATCGTGCTGTGGCTGATTCACTGCCGTCGGGCGCGCACGAGTCCGGCCGCGCTCTGAGGGCTCCGGACCCGCCCCCCCGGGATCTCGGGCCGTCCCGCCGGTCGCGGCTCCGCGTGCGTCTCACGCGTGCGCCTTCTCCGCGGGTCACGGCGCGGCCGATCCCGCCGCGGGCACGGGCAGCACGTCTGGCCGGAAGAACAGGCCCGCCTTCAGGCTGTCGCCGATGCGGTGCGCGCGCTCGATCAGGAGGGCGGCAGGTTCGGGCGGGAAATGGGCGGAGGCCGTCTCCCCGAACAGGTCGAGCCACCGCGCGAAGTGCTCGGGCTCGAGGCGGCCCAGCGCGAGATGCTTGCCGAACGGGTTGCCCTTGTACCGGCCTGACTTGAAGAGGACCGAGGACCAGAACGCCCGGACGGTCTCCATGTGCCGCGGCCAGTCCGGGTCGGGGATCGCGGCCGCGAAGACGGGTCCGAGCAGCGCATCGCCGCGCACGCGCCCGTAGAAGGCATCGAGAAAGCGGGCGAGGCTGGCTTCGTCGAGCGCGACATCGGGCATGATCGTGAGATGCCGGCAGACCCCGCTCTCTTCAAGGGGGATCGGACGGCCTCCGGATCGGAGCCGGAGGGGACGGCGCGCGTCAGTCCTCGGCCGACGCCGGGCGCGGCCGCCATTGACCGCGGTATCGCGCCAGAATAAATGATGGTCATAATTCTTTTGGGCGATCGGCTGCGACGGAGCTCGGTGATGGACGCGCGATGGGTGATCGGGTTCGCCGGCTTGGCACTCGCGGCATGCTCGCCGGCCGAGACCGCCGTCACGCCGGAGCCGCCGCTGGTGCAGACCGTCGCGGTCGCGCCCGCCTCGGCGGCGGTGGCGCGCTACACCGGCGTGATCCGGGCGCGCACCGAGAGCAACCTCGGCTTCCGGGTCGGCGGCAAGATCTTCGAGCGCCTCGTCGACCCGGGCGACCACGTGCGCCTCGGCCAGCCCCTGATGCGGCTCGACCGGACCGACTTCACCCTGGCGCTCAACGCGGCCCGCGCCTCGGTCGAGGCGGCCCGCGCGCAGATGATCAAGGCCAGGGCCGACGAGGAGCGCAGCCGCAAGCTCGTCGGCGACGGGTGGACCTCCAAGCAGACCTACGACCAGAACAAGGCGGCCGCCGACGCGGCCATCGCCCAGTTCGCCAACGCCGAGGCGCAGGCGAGCCAGATCGCCAACCAGGCCGGCTATTCCGAGCTCCAGGCCGATGCCGACGGGGTCGTGATGGAGGTGCCGACCGAGCCCGGCCAGGTCGTCGCCGCCGGGCAGACGGTGGTGAAGCTCGCCCGCGACGGCGCGCGCGAGGCGGAGGTGTTCCTGCCGGAGGGGAGCCGGCAACGCGCGAAGGGCACGGCGTCGGCCACCCTCTACGCCGAGGGCGAGACGACCTACCCGGCCAAGCTCCGGGAATTGTCGGCCACGGCCGATCCGGCGACCCGCACATACCGCGCCCGCTACATCCTGTCGGGCGGGGGCGAGACCGCGCCCCTCGGGGCGACTGTGACGCTCCAGCTGATCCCTGCCCAGGGGCAGGCGCGGGCTTCGGTGTCCGTGCCGCTGGGGGCCCTGTTCGACCAGGGCGGCGGCTCGGCCGTCTGGCGCTACGACGCCGAGACCCAGACCGTCGCGGCGCAGCCCGTCACCGTCGCGCGCCTGTCGGAGGAGACCGCGGAAGTCGCCTCGGGCCTGACGCCCGGTGACCGGATCGTCGCGCTCGGCGCCCATCTGCTGAGAGCGGGCGAGAAGGTCCGTCAGGCCGACGCCAGCGTCGTGGAGGCCGGCCGATGAACGCCTCCGGCTTCAATCTCTCGGCCCTGGCGGTGCGCGAGCGCGCCGTCACGCTGTTCCTCCTGCTCGCCGTCACCGCGGCCGGGATCTTCGCCTTCGAGAAGCTCGGGCGCGCCGAGGACCCGACCTTCACGGTCAAGACCATGGCGGTCTCGGCCGCCTGGCCCGGCGCGACCACCGACGAGATGCAGCGGCAGGTCGCCGACCCGCTGGAGAAGCGGCTGCAGGAGCTCGTCTACTACGACCGCGTCGAGACGACCGTCCGCCCCGGCCTGATGCTGATGAAGGTCTTCTTCAAGGACAGTATGCCGCCGGCCCGGCTCCAGTCGGAATTCTACCAAGCGCGCAAGAAGCTCTCCGACCAGGCCTCCGGCCTGCCGCGCGGCGTGCTCGGGCCGCTGTTCAACGACGAGTTCTCGGACGTCTACTTCGCCCTCTACGCGCTCCAGGCCCAGGGGCTGCCGCACCGGCATCTCGTGCTCCGCGCCGAGGACCTGCGCCAGCGGCTGCTGCGCGTGCCCGGCGTCGAGAAGATCAACATCCTCGGCGAGCAGGCGCAGAAGATCTTCGTCGAGGTCTCCTACCAGCGCCTCGCGACCCTGGGCATCACCGGCCAGCAGCTGCTGGCGGCGCTCGCCAACCAGAACGACGTGACGCCGGCCGGCTTCGTCGAGGCCGACGGCCCGCGGGTCTACCTGCGCCTCGACGGCGCCATCGACGGCCTCGACGCGATCCGCGACCTGCCGGTGGCGGCCGGCGACCGCAGCCTCAAGCTCGGCGACATCGCCGAGGTGAAACGCGGCTACGAGGACCCGAAGACCTTCGCGATCCGCAACGACGGCGCGCCGGCCCTGGTGCTCGGCCTCGTGATGAAGCCGGGCTTCAACGGACTGAGCCTGGGCGAGGCGCTGAACGCCGAGGAGGTCGCGATCCATCGCGATCTCCCGACCGGCATCACCTTCACGAAGATCACCGACCAGGCGAGGGTGATCGACGACGCCATCCACGAGTTCATGGTGAAGTTCTTCACAGCGCTCTCGGTGGTGATCTTCGTCAGCCTCGTGGCGCTCGGCTTCCGGGTCGGCATCGTGGTGGCGCTGGCGGTGCCGCTCACCCTCTCGGCCGTGTTCGTGGTGATGATGATCACCGGCCGCGACTTCGACCGCATCACGCTCGGCGCGCTCATCATCTCACTGGGCCTCCTCGTCGACGACGCCATCATCGCCATCGAGATGATGGTGGTGCGCATGGAGGAGGGCGCCGACCGGGTCTCGGCGGCGACCCATGCCTGGAGCGCCACCGCCGCGCCGATGCTGACCGGCACGCTCGTCACCATCGCGGGCTTCCTGCCGGTGGGCTTCGCCGCCTCCACGGCGGGCGAGTATGCCGGCAACATCTTCTGGGTGGTGGCCTTCTCGCTGATCGTCTCGTGGATCGTGGCCGTGACCTTCACGCCCTACCTCGGCGTCAAGCTCCTGCCCGACATCAAGAAGGTCGAGGGCGGGCACGCCGCGATCTACGCCACGCGGAACTACCAGCGCCTGCGCCGGGTCGTGCGGCTCTCGGTCGACCACAAGTGGATGGCCGCCGGCATCACCGTGGCGCTGTTCGCGGCGGCCGCGGTCGGCATGGGCAAGGTCGAGAAGCAGTTCTTCCCGAACTCGGAGCGCTCCGAGCTCATCGTCGAGGTGACGCTGCCGACCGGGTCCGCCTTCGCGACCACCGAGGCCAGCGTCCGGAAGGTCGAGGCGGCCGTGCGCGCGCTGCCCGAGGCGGGCGAGATCACGAGCTATATCGGCCAGGGCATGCCGCGCTTCGTGCTCTCGTTCGACCCGGAGCTGCCGGACCCCGCCTTCGCGCAGATCGTCGTCCAGACCGCGGATTCCCACGCCCGCGACGTGCTGCGCGGCAAGGTGCGCAAGCTCGTGGACGACGGCCGCTTCCCCGAGGCGCGGGTGCGGGTGCTGCAGATCGTGTTCGGGCCGCCGGTGCGCTTCCCCGTCGCCTTCCGGGTGGTCGGGCCCGACCTCACCGTCATCCGGGGCATCGCCGCGGAGGTGCGCGACGTCATGATGGCCAACCCCAACATGCGCCTCGTCCACCTCGACTGGGGCGACAGGACGCCGACCCTGCACCTCGCCCTCGACCAGGAGCGCCTGCGCCTGATCGGCCTGACGCCGAAGGAGGCCGGCCAGCAGCTGCAGAGCTACCTCAACGGGACGCCGGCGACCCAGGTCCGCGAGAACCTCCGCTCCGTGGACGTGCTCCTGCGCAGCCCCGGCCCCGAGCGCCGCTCGCTCGGCGACATCGGCGACCTGACGCTGGCCACGCGGGACGGGCGGCAGGTGCCGCTCTCCCAGGTCGCGCACCTGGAGAGCCGCAACGAGGACGCGGTGCTCAAGCGCTACAACCGCGAGACCTACATCCGCGTGCAGGGCGACGTGATCGACGGCAAGCAGCCGCCGGACATCCACGCGCAGATCGTCCCCGAACTCGCGGCCATCAAGGCGAGGCTGCCGCCCGGCTACCGCATCGACACGGCCGGCTCGGTGGAGGAGAGCGAGAAGGCGATGAAGGCGCTCGTCACGGTCTTCCCGCTGATGCTGATCATGACCCTGACGGTCATCATGCTGCAGGTCCGCTCGTTCACCACGATGTTCATGGTGTTCGCGACCGCGCCGCTCGGCCTCGTCGGGGCGGTCCCGACGCTGCTCGTCTTCCACCAGCCCTTCGGCTTCAACGCGATCCTCGGCCTGATCGCGCTGTCCGGCATCCTGATGCGCAACACGCTGATCCTGGTGGACCAGATCCACCACGACCGCGCGGCGGGCCTGTCGGACTACGAGGCCATCGTCGAGTCGACGGTGCGGCGGGCCCGACCGGTGATCCTGACGGCCGCTGCCGCGATGCTCGCCTTCGTCCCGCTGACCCACTCGGTGTTCTGGGGGGCGCTGGCCTACGTGCTCATCGGCGGCGTCGGCGTCGGGACCCTGCTGACCCTGCTGTTCCTGCCGGCACTCTACGCCCTCTGGTTCCGGGTGGCGCGGGACGCGCACGCGCCGCGGACCGCACCCGGCCCCGCACCGGTGCCCGTGCCGGCCGAGCCCTGACCCGGCCGCCCCCCACCGATGCCCCGCTCGGGGCATCCCGCGATCGCGCGCTCGGGTCCCGGGCGCGCGGTGCGTCGACCGGCCCGCGCTTCGCCCCCTCGCCCGGGCCGGTCGGCAGCCCTGAACGGCCGCCGCGGCGCGACCGCGACGCCGCTCTCCGCCCGGCCTCGGGCATCCGCGGCTCGCCGTCCCTTCAATAAATGACATCTCGCATCTATGTGAGGAGGCGGAGCGGAGGACGGTACGATGCCGAGGGTCTCGCAGGAGCAAGCCAAGCTGAACCGCCAGCGCGTGGTCGAGGTCGCCTCGGCCCTGTTCCGGGAGCGCGGCCTGCACGGTATCGGCGTCGTCGACATCATGGCGGCCGCGGGCCTGACCCATGGCGGCTTCTACGGTCAGTTCGCCAGCAAGGATGCCCTCGCTGCGGAGGCGTTCGACGCGGCGATCAGCGCCGAGTACCGGGCCAACCTCGACGCCTTCATCGAGAATTACCTCTCCCTGGGGCATGTCCGCACGCCGGGGAGAGGCTGCCCCGTCGCGGCGCTGGTGAACGACGTCGGGCGTGAGCCGCCCGGAAGCGCCCTGCGGGCGCGGTTCACCCAGGGGGTCAAGGGGCTCGCCGGTCTCATCGCGGACAGGCTGCCCAGAGCGTCGAAGGAACGCCGCCGGCAGCGCGCCCTGATCGCGCTGTCGACCATGGTGGGGGCGGTGGTGCTGGCCCGGGGCGTCGACGACGAGGCCCTGGCCGGGGAACTGCTCGAGGCGGCGCGCTCCACGATCCCGGGCTGAGCCGGTCCGAGGCGGCACCCCGGCTCGGGCCGCCTCACCGCCGGGACAGGCACGGGCGATGCGATGGCCTCAGATGCCGCGACGGCGCGCGGCCCGCGGTCGGGCGGGCCGCGGTTTTCGGATCGACGGTGTCCGTCACGGCCGTCCGGCGCGTCCGGACGGAGGGTTGCGGGCCGTCAGCCCTCCGCCTTGGCGAGGAAGTCGAAGTCACAGCCTTCCGGGGCCTGCGTGACGCTGCGCCGGTAGAGCGCCTTGTAGCCCCGGGCCGGGGCCGGGGGCGGGCGATGGTCGGCGAGCCGGCGGGCGATCTCGTCCTGCGCGACCAGGAGATCGACGCGCTTGTCCCGGATCGACAGGCGGATGCGGTCGCCGTCGCGCACCGCGGCCAGCGGTCCGCCCACCGCGGCCTCCGGGGCCACGTGGAGGACGATCGACCCGAAGGCCGTGCCCGACATCCGCGCGTCGGAGATGCGCACCATGTCCTTCACGCCCGCCTGCGCCAGCTTCTTGGGGATCGGCAGGTAGCCCGCCTCCGGCATGCCGGCCGCGTGCGGGCCGGCATTCTGCAGGACGAGGATGTCGCCGGGCGCCACATCGAGGTCGGGGTCGTCGATGCGCGCCGAGAGGTCCTCCAGGCCGGTGAACACCACCGCCCGGCCCTCCGACTCGAACAGCTCGGGCGTCGCCGCCGCGCGCTTGAAGATCGCCCCGTCGGGCGCGAGGCTGCCGGACAGGGCCACCAAGCCGCCGACGGGCGATACGGGATCCGCCGCGGTGCGGATCACCGCGCGGTCGACCCAGGCCTCCGGCTCGTCCAGACGCTCGGCGAGCATCCGGCCCTCCACGTCCATGGTGTCGAGGTGAAGGAGCGGGCGCAGTTCGCGCAGGAGCGCGCCCATGCCGCCGGCGGCGTGGAAATCCTCCATGTAGCCCTGGCCCACGGGCTTCAGATCGACCAGCACCGGCGTCTCGTCGGAGATCTGATTGAACCGCTCGGGCGAGATCCGGATGCCGAGCCGCCCGGCGATGGCGGTGAGGTGCACGATGGCGTTGGTCGAGCCCGACACCGCCATCAGCACGCGGATCGCGTTCTCGACCGACTTCTGCGTGATCACCTGGGAGGGCCGGATCCGCGTCTCGATCAGCCGCACCGCCGCGCGGCCGGTCTCCTCGGCGGCCACCAGCCGGTCGGAATGCACCGCCGGGATCGCCGCGGTGCCCGGCAGCGACATGCCGAGCGCCTCCGCGATGCACGCCATGGTCGAGGCCGTGCCCATCACCGCGCAGGTGCCGGCCGTGACGGAGAGCCGACCCTCGACCTCGGCGATCTCCTCGGCGTCGACGGTGCCGGCCCGGTACTTGGCCCAGAAGCCCCGGCAATCCGTGCAGGCGCCGAGCCGCTGGCCCCGGTGGCGGCCGGTCGACATCGGGCCGGTGACGAGCTGGATCGCCGGCAGGTCGGCGGAGGCCGCGCCCATGAGCTGGGCCGGCACGGTCTTGTCGCAGCCGCCGATCAGCACCACCGCGTCCATCGGCTGGGCCCCGATCATCTCCTCGGTGTCCATGGCCATGAGGTTGCGGTACATCATGCTGGTCGGGTTGAGGAAAACCTCGCCGAGCGACACGGTCGGGAACGGCCGCGGCAGGGCGCCGGCCGCCAGCACGCCGCGGGAGACCGCCTCCACCAGCTCGGGCATGCCCCGGTGGCAGTTGTTGAAGCCCGACGGCGTCATGGCGATGCCGACCACCGGCTTGTTCAGCAGGCCGACCGAGATGCCCATCGAGCGCGCGAAGGAGCGGCGCAGGTACCGGGCGAAGTCGCGGTCGCCGTAATTGGTCAGGCCGCGGTCGAAGCCGTGCGGTTCGTCGGTCATGGTCGTCTCCTCGCGTGGGCGGCCCGGGTCGCCCCGGCCGTCCGGTCTGTCTCAGCGGTCGCCGGGCTCCCGGCTCCCGGAGCGCGCGTCGAGCAGGTCCTCGCGCGCGTCGTCCCACCCCTGTCGTTCGCGCCGCGTTCCCGGCGGCGCGCCGCCGGATCGGTTGCGGCCGCCGACGGCATCGGGGTGCGGACAGGCATGTCCCAGTCCGGCGCCGATGACGAGGCCTCTCAAGGCATGGCCCATCGGATAGGTGTCCGAGAAGGGGCCGCGCGGCTTCCGGAGCGCGAAAAGCGCGGCCGCGTCACCGCGTCCGGTGCCAGCCTCCACGGCGGCGCCCGCGTTCCGCACGATCCGTCCGGCGTTGCATCCGTAGCGGGACAGAGATCGCTCAGGCGGCGGGCGATCTGTAAGACGGTTCCGGCGTCGGCGGCCCCGGCGCTTCGCGGCAACGGGCTACCGGGTCACGTCATGGATTTGCGCAGAGCCGCGGCCGAGCTCACCCGTCAGGTGCGTGACGCCGTCCGCGGCCGGCCGGGCACCGTGTCACCGCGCGGCTCGACGGGGCGCGCGAGGACCGGGCTGTCGCGGCGATCGCTGGGCATCCTGCTCGTCCTCGCGGCGACGGCCGTCTGGCTGGCCGTCGCCCTCGTGCCCAACCTCCTCGGGAAGGGCGGAGCCCTGTGGGCGATCGTGCACGGCGCGTGCGTCCCCCACGCGTTGCGCGGACAGGGCCCCGCACCGTGCAGCCTGGTCGACCTGGAGGGTGGGGTCGAGAAGGGATACGCCATCCTCAAAGACCTTCGCGGGCGGGCGCAGTTCCTCCTGATCCCGACGGCGCGCATCACCGGCATCGAGAGCCCCGTGCTCCTCCAGCCCGGCACGACGAACTACTTCGCCAAGGCGTGGCGCGCCCGAACCTTCGTGGAGGAGCGTCTCGGCCATCCGCTCGACCGGCGGGACGTCAGTCTCGCGGTGAATTCGCGGCTGCGGCGGACTCAGGGGCAGCTGCACATCCACATCGACTGCGTCCGCCAGGATGTCCGCGACACCCTCCGCCGCCTCGCACCCACGATCGGGGATCGCTGGGCCCCTCTCGCGGAGCCGCTGGTCGGTCGCCCGTACAGGGCGATGCGCGTGCTCGGCGAGGATCTCGGCACCGCGGACCCGTTCGACCTGCTGGCGCGCGACGACGGGGCGCGCTCGGCCATGGGCGAGCACGCCCTGGCTGTCGTGGGCGCCGAGTTTCCGGGCGCGAAGCCGGGCTTCGTGCTCCTGGACGGTCTGGTGACCAGCCGCTTCGGCAAGGCCTCCAACGGCGAGGTCGTGCAGGACCACACCTGCGCCGTGGCGGCGGAGCCCGCATCGAGCGGATTTCGGCCACTGGAAGACTGACGCGGGCGGATCCGGCTTCCGCCGCGGGTCGGGTTGCGCGGTGCCGGCCGCAGGCCGCATTCCGGCCGGCCCTCGCGTGAGCGACGTCGCGGCAGCCGGCAGCGGCACGCCTGCGCGCAAGTCTTATAAATGACCTTAAATCTGTGCCGACGCCCGCAGCGGGGCGGGTAGCCCGAGACAAGGGCCGACTCTGACGCGTGCCATGTCGACGATCATCGCGATGAGAGCGAGGGCGAGAGCCGGTCGCACGCCGCCGATCCGCCGCCGGTCCCCTCGCGCACGGGGCGCCTCGGTGCAGCCACCGGGAGCTCGGCCCTCAAGTCATATATATGACACATGAATGTTGACAGGCCTTCCCGGGGGCGTATCCTCGATCCGACGCCGACGAGGTCGCGGACTTCGCAAGATCGGCGCGCGGACAGGTGAGGAGCGCCATGACGGCACGGAGCATCATCCGGCTCGTCGGGACGGTCGCGGTCCTATGGGGGGCGCTCGGCGCCGCCCGGGCCGAGGTCTCGACCGTGCGGCTCGCCAAGCAGTTCGGGATCTCCTACCTGCCGCTCACCGTGATGGAGGAGGAGGGCCTGCTCGAGAAGCAGGCCAAGCAGCGCGGGCTCGACGTCAAGGCCGAGTGGCTGCGCTTCACCGGCGGCTCGGGGATGAACGAGGCCCTGCTCTCCGGGAACCTCGACCTCGCCTCCGGCGGCGTCGGCCCGTTCCTGACGATCTGGGGCCGGACGCAGGGCAATCTCAAGGTCAAGGGCGTGGCGGCGCTGAACGCGATGCCGCTCTGGCTGGTCACCATCAACCCGGCGGTGAAGGCGATCACGGATTTCGGGCCCCAGGACAAGATCGCCCTGCCGACCGCCAAGACCTCGATCCAGGCCATCACCCTGCAGATGGCCGCCGAGAAGGCCTTCGGGCCGGGCCAGCAGGCCAAGCTCGACCCGCTCACCGTCTCGATGGGGCACCCGGACGCGCAGACCGCCATGATGGGCGGCCGCTCCGAGATCACCGCCCATTTCGGCTCTCCGCCCTTCCAGGAGATGGAGCTGAAGGACCCGCGCGCCCGCAAGGTGCTCGACAGCTACGACGTGATGGGCGGCCCCCACACCTTCAACCTCGTCTGGGCGACCAACCGCTTCGTCACCGAGAACCCCAAGGTCACGGCGGCCTTCCGGGCGGCGCTGGAGGAGAGCCTCGCGCTGATCCGCGACGACCCGGCCCGGGCCGCCGCCCTGTGGATCAAGGCCGAGGGGGCGAAGATCTCGCCCGAGGAGGCCGTGGCCATCATCCGCGCGCCGCAGAACGCCTGGACCACCAAGCCCGAGCGGATGCTCGCCTACCTCGCGTACATGAACCGGGCCGGGCTGGTCTCGGCCAAGGCCGACAGCGAGAGCGAGCTGTTCTTCCCCGATCCGAACGCTGCCGGCGCTCCGAAGGAGGCCAACCGGTGACGGCTCCCGTCGGCCACGCGGCCGTCGACCCGGGTGCAGGCGAGACGCTGCGGGTGCATGTCCGGCGCGGCGAGACCGTCGCGGACTACGCGGTGCCGCGCCGGGCCAACCAGACGGTGCTCGACGTCGTCACCGAGATCCAGCGCGACCAGGACCCGACCCTCGCCTACCGGTTCGCCTGCCGCGTCGGCATGTGCGGCTCCTGCGGCATGACGGTGAACGGGCGCCCGCGCTGGACCTGCCGGACCCGGGTCGCCGCCGTGGCGCCCGACGGAGAGCTTCTGCTGGAGCCCCTGCGCAACCTGCCGGTGGTGAAGGACCTCGCGGTCGACATGGAGCCCTTCTTCGAGAAGTGGCGCCGGGCCCACGGCTTCTTCGAGCCGGGCGAGAACCCGCCCGAGGATTTCGCGGTCGTGGAACCGGAATCCGCCGCGCGCCGGGAGGTCGATGCCGGCATCGAGTGCATCAATTGCGGCGTCTGCTACGCCGCCTGCGATCTGGTGACGTGGAACCCCGACTATCTCGGGCCGGCGGCCCTCAACCGGGCCTGGACGCTGGTCAACGACGTGCGCGACCGCGACCGGGATCGGCTCGCCGCGGTGGCGGGCGATGCCGGCTGCCACTCCTGCCACAGCCACATGAGCTGCACCGAGCACTGTCCGAAGGGCCTGAGCCCGACCTTCTCGATCGCGGGCCTCAAGCGCGAGACCGGCAAGGCGGCGCTGCGCCGGTTCTGGAGGCGCGGATGAGCCCGCTCCTGTACCTCGCCCAGCGCGGCACCGCGGCGATCCTGGCGGTCACGGTCGCGGTCCATCTCGGCACGATCCTCTACGCGGTGCGCGGCGGGCTCACGGCCGGCGAGATCCTGGGCCGGACGCAGGGCAACCTCGCCTTCCTGCTGTTCTACGCGGTCTTCGTCCTGGCCGCCGCGATCCACGCGCCGATCGGCCTGCGCAGCGTCCTGCGCGAGTGGACCGGCTGGCGCGGCCGCTCCCTCGACGTCGCCATGATCGCCCTCTCGGCCCTGCTCGCCGGGCTGGGCCTGCGGGCGGCACTCGCGGTGTACGCGGCATGAGGACCGCCCCGGGCACGGCCGGGCGGGCCGGCATCACCCGCGCGTCCCTGCGCCGGCCCGGCTTCGCCGCCGCGCTGATCCACCGGCTCTCGGGGATCGCCCTGGCGCTGTTCCTGCCGATGCACTTCATCGCGCTCGGCACCGCGCTCCAGGGTGCCGACCGGCTGGAGAGCTTCCTCGGCCTCACCCACAACGGCCTCGTCCGCACGGCCGAATGGGGACTCGTCTGCGCGCTCGCCGTCCACATGGCGCTGGGGTTGCGCGTGCTCGCCATCGAGTGGCTGCGCTTCCGCGAGCGCAATGCCGGCGTCGTGGCGGGCTGTCTCGCGGCCGCCTTCGCGGTCGGCCTGCTGTTCCTCCTGAGCGGGGCCTGATCCCCCGACCGTCACCAGCGGAGACCCGCCATGGATCTCGACATCCGCGAATTCGAGGAGGTCTGCCGCGACCTCTACGTCCGCGCCCTGAAGATCCTGCCGCCCGACATCAAGGCGGGCTTCGCCGACCTGCAGCGGGCCGAGACCAGCGCCACCGGCCGCGCCATCCTCGACACGATGGTGGAGAACGTCGCGGTCGCGGAGCGCACGAAGAATATCCTCTGCCAGGATACCGGCATCCCGATCTACAACGTCGTGATCGGCGCCGACGTGCGCTTCGACGGCGCCGCGCTCAAGGCCGCGATCCGGCGCGGCTGCGAGCGGGCGACCAAGGACTTCTCCCTGCGCTCCTCGGTGGTCCACCCGATCACCCGCAGGAACGAGCAGACCTCCTGCGGCATCCGCGTGCCGATCATCCACGTCGACTTCGACGACCGGCCCGAGACCGTGGCGGTGGAGATGATCCCGAAGGGCTCGGGCTCCGAGAACGGCTCGTTCCTGCAGATGCTGCTGCCCTCGGACGGGATCGGCGCGGCCAAGCGCTTCGTCATCGACCGGGTGATCGAGCTCGGCGGCCGGGTCTGCCCGCCGACCATCGTGGGCGTCGGGCTCGGCGGCACCTCCGACCTGTGCATGCACCTCGCCAAGGTGGCGGCGACCCGGCCGCTGCGCTCGGTCTGCTCCGATCCCGAAGGCGCCCGGATCGAGGCCGAGCTGTCGCGGGCCGTGAACGAACTCGGCATCGGCCCGCAGGGGCTCGGGGGCCGGTCCACGAGCTTCGCCGTCCATGTCGAGCTCGCCGCGACCCACATCACCCAGAACCCGGTCGCGGTGAACATCCAGTGCCACTCGGCCCGCCGCGCCCGCGCGACGCTCACGCCCGGCGGCATCGCGTTCGATTGAGGAGCAGACCGTGGCCCACCACGTCCTCGACATGCCGGCCGGCGAGGCCGAGATCCGGGCGCTCCGGATCGGCGACACCGTCACCCTGCGGCGTTGGCTGTTCGGCATCCGCGACGCGACCCTGATCCACATGTTCGACCGGGACCGCCGCACCCGGCTCGACCTGAACGGCCACGCGGTGATCCACACCGCGCCGAACGTCCATCGCGTCCCGGTCTCCAACGAGGCGCCGGTCGGCTTCGCACCGTTCTGCATCGGCACCACCACGTCGATGCGCATGGAGCGCTTCACCGACGCCCTGATGGAGCGAGAGGGCGTGCGCCTCATCGTCGGCAAGGGCGGCATGGGACCGGCGACCCTCGACGCCTTCGCGCGGCGCGGCGGCGCGTACCTGGCGATCGTCGGCGGCGCGGCGGCGCTGGAGACCACCTGGATCGAGACCATCGTGGACGTCGACCTCGACGACCTCCACCCCGAGAGCCTGTGGCAATTCGCGATCCGCGATTTCGGGCCGCTGCTGGTCGGGATGGATTCCCACGGCGGCTCGCTCTTCGCCGACGTGCAGCGCGACGTGGCCGCCCGGCGCGACGCCGTCATCGCCTCCCTGGAAGATGCCCGATGAGCCCCGAGCAGGTCCAGACCGACATCCTGATCCTCGGCTCCGGCGGGGCCGGGCTGTTCGCCGCGCTCCACGCCAAGAAGATCGCGCCCGACCTCGACGTCACCGTCGCGGTGAAGGGTCTGATGGGGAAATGCGGCTGCACCCGCATGGTCCAGGGCGGCTACAACGTGGCGCTGGCGCCGGGCGACTCGGTCGAGCGGCACTTCATGGACACGATCGAGGGCGGCAAGTGGCTGAACGACCAGGCGCTGGCCTGGACGCTCGTCACCGAGGCGCAGGTGCGGATCCGCGAGCTGGAGACCGAGCTCGGCTGCTTCTTCGACCGCAACCCGGACGGCAGCGTCCACCAGAAGGCCTTCGCCGGCCAGACCTTCGACCGGACGGTGCACAAGGGCGACCTCACCGGCATCGAGATCATCAACCGCCTGTCCGAGCAGGTCTGGCGCCGGGACGTGCGCCGCCTGGAGGACCACCGTGCCCTGGAGCTGATCCCGGCCCGGGATGGATCGGGGCTGGCGGGCGTGCTGATGCTCGACATGCGCACCGGCGAACCGAAGCTGGTGCGGGCCAAGGCCGTGCTGCTCGCCACCGGCGGCGGGCCGACCATGTACAAGTACCACACGCCGTCGGGCGACAAGTCCTGCGACGGGCTCGCCATGGCGCTGCGCGCGGGGCTGCCGTTGCGCGACATGGAGATGGTGCAGTTCCACCCGACCGGGCTGCTCGCCGGCGCCGGCACCCGCATGACCGGGACGGTGCTGGAGGAGGGCCTGCGCGGGGCCGGCGGCTGGCTCCTCGATTCCACCGGCCAGCGCTTCATGGAGGCCTACGATCCGCGGGCCGAGCGCGCGACCCGGGACGTGGTCAGCCGCTCGATCATGCGGCGGCTGCGCGACGGCTTCGCCACGCCGAGCGGGGGCGTCCACATCCAGATGAGCCATCTCGGCCCCGAGGACGTGCGCCGCCGGTTCAAGGGCATGGTCGAGCGCTGCGCCGATTGCGGCTTCGACCTCGCGGGCGGGCTCGTCGAGGTCATCCCCACCGCCCATTACATGATGGGCGGCCTCCAGTTCGCGGTCGACTGCACCACCGCGCTGCCGCGCCTCTTCGCGGCCGGCGAGGATACCGGCGGCGTCCACGGGGCGAACCGTCTTGGCGGCAACGGCGTTGCGAACTCCACGGTGTTCGGGGGGCTGGCCGGCCAGTCCATGGCGCGGGCCGTGACGCGCGAGGGCCGCCTCGCCGAGCCCGATCCCACCGCCATCGAGGCGGGCCTCGCCCGCGCCTACGGCCCGCTCGGCCGGCCGGCGGGGTCGCTGCCGGAGATCCGCGAGGCGCTCTACGAGACGATGTGGGCCGATGTCGGCATCCTGCGGGACGAGGCCGGCCTGACCCGGGCGCTCTCCACCCTCGACGGGCTCTCCGACGCGGTCGCCCGGGCCGGCGCGCCGGACGGCGACCGCCGCTACGCGCTCACCTGGATGGACCGGCTGAACCTCGAGAACCTCGTTCTGGTCTCGCAGGCGGTCGCCCGGGCGGCGCTCGCCCGCACCGACAGCCGCGGTGCCCATTTTCGCGAGGATTTCCCGGAGGCCTCGGACCTCGCGACCTCGCACTTCACCGTGGTGCGCCAGCGCGGCGGGGCGCTCGACCTCGCGATGGAGCCGGTGCACTTCACGCATGTGCGGCCCGGCGGCTCGCTCCTCGACGCCGCCGCCTGAGGAGAACCCGCCATGCAGACCCTGCGCGGCGCCGACATCGTGGCCCGGACCCTGGAGGCGCTCGGCGTCACCCGGATCTTCACCCTGTCGGGCAACCACATCATGCCGGTCTTCGACGCCCTGCTGGAGACCGGGATCAGCCTCGTCCACACCCGCCAGGAGGCGGCCTGCGTCCACATGGCCGATGCCTGGGGCCGGCTGACCGGCGAGGTCGGCGTCGCTCTGGTCACGGGCGGACAGGGCCACACCAACGGCGCGGCGGCGCTCACCACGGCGCTCGCGGCGGACTCGCCCGTGCTGCTGCTCTCGGGCCATGCGGGCCTGTCCGAGCTCGGGCGGGGCGCCTTCCAGGAGCTGGCCCAGGCCGACATCGCCCGGCCGATGACCAAGGCGGCCTGGACCGCCGGGTCGGTCGCGGTGCTCGGGCCGGACCTCGCCCGGGCCTTCCGGATCGCCCGCGAGGGGCGGCCCGGTCCGGTCCATCTCAGCCTGCCGGTCGACCTGCTGGACATGGTCGTCCCCGCCGCCTCGGTGCGGATCCCGGACCGGGCCGCGGCTTCCATCCGGGCCGCCGAGCCGGCGCCGGACCTCGTGGCCGACCTGCGCGCCGCCCTCGCCGGTGCGGAACGGCCGCTCATCGCCTGCGGCCCGGCCCTGTGCGACGCCTCCGGCCGGGCCGCCATGGCGGCGCTGGAGGAGACGCTCGGCCTGCCGGTCGTCGGCATGGAGAGCCCGCGCGGGATCAACGATCCGGCACTCGGTGCCTTCGCCGAAATCCTGGCGCGGACCGATCTCCTCGTGCTCCTCGGCAAGCCGCTCGACTTCACCCTGCGCTTCGGCGCGGCTCCCGCCCTCGCGCCCGACTGCCGCTTCGCCCTCGTCGATCCCGATCCGGCGCTGCTGGCCCGCGCGCCGGCCGACCGTCTCACCGTCTCGGGGGTCGCCGATCCGCGGCCGGTGCTGGCGGCGCTGACCGTAAGCGGCACCGCCCTCCCCCGCCGGGACGCCTGGCACCGGGAGGCGCGGGCCGCCCTCGCCTACCGGCCGCCCGCCTGGGCGGAGCTGCGCGGGGGTGGTGCGCGCCTGCACCCGGTGGAGCTGTGCCGGGCGGTCGACGCCTTCCTGGAACGCCACCCCGACGGCACGCTGATCTGCGACGGCGGCGAGATCGGGCAGTGGCCGCAGGCCCTGGTCCGCGCCGGGCGCCGGCTGATCAACGGCGTCTCGGGCACGATCGGCGCGTCGATCCCCTTCGCGATCGCCGCCGCGCTGGAGCGCCCCGGGGCCCCCGTGGTCGCGGTGCTGGGCGACGGCACCTTCGGCTTCCACATGGCCGAGTTCGACACCGCCGTGCGCTATCGAATCCCGTTCGTCGCGGTGGTCGGCAACGACGCGCGCTGGAACGCCGAGCACCAGATCCAGCTGCGCAGCTACGGCCCCGAGCGGACGCGCCACTGCGACCTGCTCCCGACCCGCTACGACGCGGTCGTCCAGGCCCTCGGCGGCTTCGGGGCGCTGGTGACCGAGGCGGCCGAGCTTCCGGCGGCGCTGGAGGCGGCCCAGGCCAGCGGCCTGCCGGCCTGCATCAACGTGATGATCGCGAGCGTGGCGGCGCCGGTGATCCGCCGCCCCGGCTGAGGGGGCGAGCACGATACATGACGGCGACGCCGTCTTGCCGAATGAGGCGCGGGTCCCCTCTCCCGGGCGGGAGAGGGACAGGGTGAGGGATGAGACCTATCCGGACGAGGCGCACCGCGTAGGCGGTTCGAGGGCGGGCTTAATCCTGAACCTTCTCATCCCTCACCCCAACCCTCTCCCGCTCGGGAGAGGGGGCAGGTCGCGCCCGCCACGTGCGCCGGCGCGACGGTCGTGGACCTTGGGCTCAAGGAGGGGAATCATGCGCAGACGCGACGTTCTGGCCGGGGCAGCGGCGTTCCTGGCGAGTCCCGTCCCGGGGCGGGCCGACGAGGTCGGCGCGGTGGCGATCGCCCGCCAGCCGAGCCTCGGCCACCTGCCGCTGATGCTGATGGAGGAGCAGGGCCTGCTCCAGAAGGCCGCGGCCGCCCGCGGCGTGGCGGGGCTCCAGGCGCGCTACCTCACCCTCGCGGGCGGGGCGGCGATGAACGACGCCCTGCTCTCCGGGACGATCCAGTTCGCGGCCGGCGGCGTGCCGCCCCTCGTGCTGCTCTGGTCGAAGACCGAGGGCACCGCCATGGCGGTGAAGGGCGTGGCGGCGATGAACAGCATGCCGCTCCTGATGAACACCAGCAATCCGAAGGTGCACCGGCTCGCCGACTTCACCGACCGGGACAAGATCGCGCTCCCCGCCGTGAAGGTCTCGGTCCAGGCGATGTTCCTGCAGATGGCCGCCGAGAAGGAGCTCGGCGCAGGCCGCCGCAACGACCTCGACCGGCTCACCGTCACCCTCTCCCATCCCGACGGCATGGCGGCGCTCCTCGGGGGCAGCGAGGTGACGGCCCATTTCACCGCCGCGCCGATCCAGGAGCTGGAGCTGCGCCGGCCCGGCATCCGCACGGTGCTGAACAGCTTCGACGTGCTGGGCGAACCCTCGACCTTCAACGTCGTCTGGGCGTCCTCGGCCTTCGCGGGCGCCAATCCCCGTGTCGTCGCGGCTTTCAACGCCGCCCTGGACGACGCGCTCGCCGCGATCACGGCCGATCCGTCGGAGGCGGCGCGCGCCTACGTGCGGCTCGCCCGCAACGGGAGCGATGTCGGGCTGATCACCGAGATCCTGAAGGACCCGCAGGTCTCCTTCACGGCGACGCCCCGGGCGGTCGGAAAGGTCGCCGACTTCATGGCCCGCACCGGCACGATCCGTCGCCGGCCGGAGAGCTGGAAGGACCTGTTCTTCGCGGGCGTCCACGACAAGGCGGGCAGCTGACGCCCCACCGGCCGCGCTCAGTTCTGCAGCAGGCCGGGCAGCGCCAGGGCCGTCGTGGTCAGGCCGATCGCGGCGAGCAGCGCGAGGACGAGCGTGCGGAAGCGGCGCTGGTCGATCCGGGCGAACAGCGAGAGCCCGGCGAGCACGCTCACCAGCACCACCGGCAGCGCCAGGGCGAGGTCGCCGAGGAGCTCGGGCGGCAGCGGATCGAGATAGACGAGGATCGTCAGGGCCCAGACCTGCATCACCAGGGTGAAGGACTGGTAGACCGCCCGCTGGGTGCGCGGATCCCAGCCGCGCACGAGGCTCCAGGCCGTCGGCAGGGCGCCGGACAGGCCGGCGATCCCGCCCAGCACGCCGCCCAGGAAGCCGATCGCGCCGTCACTCCAGCGATTGCCGAAGCCGACCCGGTAATCGGCGCGCAGCAGCGCGACGCCGCCGCTGTAGAGGACAAGGAAGGCGCCGATCGCGACCTTGATGAAGCGCGGATCGAGATCATGCAGCAGGTGGATGCCGATCGGCGCGCCGACGATGCCCGGCAGGATCATCGCGAAGGCGGTGCCCCGCGGCGGCCAGGTCCGCAGGCGCAGGATCGAGATCACCTGCGAGAGGATGCTGCAGACGAGCACCAGGGCGGTCGCCTCCACGGGCGTGCGGATCGACAGCAGCGTGCCGGAGGCGATCAGCGCGAAGGCGAAGCCCGTCAGGCCCGAGATCACGCCGGCGCAGCCGACGCACAGGATCAGGAGAAGCGTCTCGTTCACCGGGGGCGCCCGGCCCGGCCGATCCCATCCGCGCGCACACCCGCCATTCTCGTCCTCCCGGCCCGCGTCCCGCCGGGGCGGGCTCTCTTTCCATGTATCTTATATAAGACTTGTTCGACTGAGCAAGGCACATGCCTCTGCGGCGCGACAGGGTCGGCCCTCCGGATCCGGCTCGCGACCTCCCACCGCCACAGAGGAGGAGGGGGCGCTCGGTGCCGTCCCCGAACCAGTGAAATCACCCGCACCCCTCGATCACCCGTTGACGCCGGACACCTCATTGGTCTTATATAAGACCAGTCGCCGCCGAGAAGCCGACGACGCAGATCAGGAGGACCGCATGAGCAGCCACGCCGCGTCCGGCGCGGGGCGCCGCAAGCCGCATCTTCTCGCCCATTCCCCCCAGGACAACGTCGCCGTCGCGGTGATCGAGGGCCTGAGCGCGAGCACCGACGCCTTCGGGGTGGTCACCGAGAACGACAGCACCTTCGAGGTCCATGTCCGCCACGACATCCCGATCGGCCACAAGGTCGCGCTCACCGACCTGAAGGCCGGCGACACGGCCATCAAGTACGGCCAGGACATCGGCAAGGTCATCAAGGACGTCGCCAAGGGCGAGCACGTCCACGTCCACAACGTCAAGACGAAGCGCTGGTGAGGTGACGATGTTCAAGGAAGCCGCTCAGCTCGAACACGAGATCGCCACCCCCTTCGTCGGCGGTGCGCCCGATCAGTTCGCCACCAAGGCGCTCGCGACCGGGCGCGCCTCGGAGAACTACACCTCCGCCACCTTCATGGGCTGGCGCCGGGAGAACGGCCGGGTCGGCGTGCGCAACCACGTCGTGCTCCTGCCGCTGGACGACCTGTCCAACGCCGCCTGCGAGGCGGTCGCCAACAATGTGAAGGGCACGATGGCGCTGCCCCACGCCTACGGCCGGCTCCAGTTCGGCGAGGACCTGGACCTCCACTTCCGCACCCTGATCGGCATCGGCTCGAACCCGAACGTCGCCGCCGTCGTGGTGATCGGCATCGAGGACCAGTGGACCAACCGCGTGGTCGAGGGCATCGCCAAGACCGGCAAGCCGGTCGTCGGCTTCGGCATCGAGGGCCACGGCGACATCGCGATCGTCGCCAGGGCGAGCTACCAGGCCAAGCGCTTCGTGCAGTGGGCCACCGAGCTCCAGCGCGAGGAATGCCCGATCGCCGACCTCTGGGTCTCGACCAAGTGCGGCGAGTCCGACACCACCACCGGCCTCGCCTCCTGCCCCACCGTCGGCAACATGTACGACAAGCTGATCCCGCACGGGATCTACGGGGTGTTCGGCGAGACCTCGGAGATCACCGGCGCGGAGCACCTCTGTCGCGAGCGGGCGATCAGCCCGGAAGTCTCCGACAAGTGGTACACGATGTGGAAGGCCTACCAGAACGACGTGATCGAGGCCCACAAGACCGACGATCTCTCGGACTCGCAGCCGACCAAGGGCAACATCGCGGGCGGCCTCACCACGATCGAGGAGAAGGCGCTCGGCAACCTCGAGAAGATCGGCCACGAGTGCCGGTTCATCGACGCGCTGCAGCCCGCGGAGGCGCCCGCCAAGGGGCCCGGCCTGTACTTCATGGACACGTCCTCGGCGGCGGCCGAGTGCGTCACCCTGATGGCGGCGGCCGGCTACGTGGTGCACACCTTCCCGACCGGCCAGGGCAACGTCATCGGCAACCCGATCGTCCCGGTGATCAAGATCACCGGCAATCCCCGGACCGTGCGGACCATGGGCGAGCATATCGACGTCGACGTCTCGGGTGTGCTCACCCGTGAGATGACGATCCCGCAGGCCGGCGACGCGCTCATCGACATGGTGGTGCGCACCGCCAACGGCCGGCTCACGGCGGCCGAGTCCCTCGGCCACCGGGAATTCGTGATGACGAAGCTCTACCGCAGCGCCTGACGCACAAGTCCCGCGCCCGCGGACCGCGATCCGGTCCGCGGGCGCGGCCCCGACGCCACGGGGTCAGGACCACGCCGGAGCGCACGACCGCGGGGGAAACCGCGGCGGCCTCCGTCCCGTCATTCTGGAGGAACGCATGAGGCTGCTTCGGTCGATCTACGGCCAGGTCCTGCTCGGCATCGCGCTGGGCATCGCGGTCGGGGTGGTGGCCCCCGATTTCGCCGTGGGCTGCAAGATCCTCGGCGACATGTTCATCAACCTGATCAAGATGATCGTCGCCCCCGTGATCTTCTGCACGGTCGTGGTCGGCATCGCGCATGTCGGCGACATGAAGAGCGTCGGCCGGATGGGCCTGAAGACCATCCTGTACTTCGAGGTCGCCACGACCGTGGCGCTCGCCGCGGGCCTCCTGTTCGTCAACCTGCTGCGGCCGGGCGACGGCGTGAACGCCACGGTCGACAGCCTCGACGCCAAGCTGGTCGCCGGCATCGCCGGCAAGGCCCACGCGCAGTCGCCGATGGAGATCGTCGCCAACATCATCCCGCACAGCGCGGTCGACGCCTTCGCCAAGGGCGACCTGATCCAGGTGATGTTCTTCTCGGTGCTCGTCGGCATGGGTCTGGCGATGCTCGGCCGGCGCGGCGAGTTCCCGCTCAAGGTGGTCCACGCCTTCGGCGACGTGCTGATGAAGGTCGTCGGCCTGATCATGCACTTCGCGCCGATCGGAGCCTTCGGGGCGATGGCCTTCACCATCGGCAAGTTCGGGCTCGGCATCCTCGCCCAGTACGGGATGCTGATCGTCTCCCTCTACCTGACCTTCATCGTGTTCATCGCGGTCTTCCTCGGCGGCGTGATGCGCTTCTACGTCGGCCTGAGCCTGTGGAAGCTGTTCCGCTACAGCCGGGAGGAGCTGTTCATCCTGCTCGGCACCACGAGCTCGGAATCGGTGCTGCCGCGGATCATGGCCAAGCTCAACGGCCTCGGGGTCGACAAGAGCGTCACCGGCCTCGTGATGCCCGCCGGCCTGTCCTTCAACATGGACGGCTCGTGCATCTACCTGACCATGGCGATCGGCTTCATCGCCCAGGCTCTCAACGTGCCGCTGACCTGGGAGCAGGAGCTCGGCATCCTCGCCATCGCGCTGGTGACCTCGAAGGGCGTGGCAGGCGTGGCCGGCGCCATCCTGTTCGTGCTCGCCGCGACGCTCCAGGCCTCGCAGCTCCTGCCGGTGGCGGGCATCGCCCTGATCATCGGGGTGGACCGCATCCTGAACGAGCTGCGCTGCGTGACCAACGCGGTCGGCAACATGGTGGCGACCCTCGTGATCGCCCGCTGGGAGGGCAAGATCGACCTCGCCCACGCCCGGGCGGTGCTCGACGGCCGCATCACCCCGAACCTCGACCTTCTCGACGACGAGGACGAGGCGGCGGACGCGATCCCCGCCCGCGAGCCGGCGGCGGCCTCGCGCCGCCCCCTCCCCGCTGCCGTGCCGGCGACCTGAGAAGGATCCTCCATGCCCAAGGTCATCATCAGCGAGTTCATGGACGAGGCCGCGATCGCGGCCGAGCTCGCCGGCCTCGACGTGCAGTACGATCCCGGCCTCGTCGACCGGCCCGGGGACCTCGCCGCCGCCGTGGCCCGGGCCGACGCCCTGATCGTGCGCAACCGGACCCAGGTCCGCGGCCCTCTGCTCGACGCCGCCCGCGACCTCAAGGTCGTCGGCCGCCTCGGCGTCGGCCTCGACAACATCGACGTCCCGGCCTGCCGGGCGCGCGGCATCGCGGTCTACCCGGCCACCGGCGCCAACGACGGCGCGGTCGCCGAGTACGTGGTCGCCACCGCGATGCTGCTCCTGCGCGGCGCCTACGGGGCCACCGCCCCCGTCGCCGCCGGCACGTGGCCGCGCAACGCCCTGATGGGCCGCGAGATCGCCGGCAAGCGCCTCGGCCTCGTCGGCTTCGGGTCGATCGCCCGCGAGACTGCCCGGAGGGCGGCGGCCCTCGGCATGACGGTCGCCGCCCACGACCCCTTCGTGGCCGCGGACGACCCGGCCTGGAACCCGGCCTACGGCCCCGTGCAGAGCCAGGCGCTCGACGCGCTGATCGCGCAGAGCGACGTGCTCTCGCTGCACGTGCCGCTCACCGATCAGACCCGCGGGTTGATCGACGCGGCGGCGCTGGCCCGGATGCCTGCGGGCGCGATCCTGATCAACGCGGCCCGCGGCGGGGTGGTGGACGAGGCCGCCGTGGCGCAAGCCCTGCGCTCCGGCCATCTCGGCGGCGCGGCGCTGGACGTGTTCGACCGGGAGCCCCTCGACGCGGCGGCGGGCGCCGTCTTCGCCGACGTGCCGAACCTGATCCTCACGCCGCACATCGCCGGGGTGACGCAGGAATCGAACGTGCGCGTCTCCGCCGTCACGGCCGCGGCCGTCCGCCGCCATCTCACGGAGCGCTGAGCCGATGCCGAACCTGACCCTGTCGGAGGCCGAGGCCCTCGCCGCCGACGCCCTCGTCCGCTGCGGCACGGCCGAGGCCGCGGCCCGGAGCGTCGCCCGCGCCCTGGTCGGCGCCGAGGCGGACGGGCTCAAGGGCCACGGCCTGTCGCGGGTCGCGCCCTACGCGGCGCAGGTGCGTGCCGGGAAGGTCGCGGGCGACGCGGTCCCGCTTGCGTCGCGCCCGCGGCCGGGCCTGCTCGCGATCGACGCCGCCCACGGCTTCGCCTACCCGGCGATCGACCTCGCCCTGGAGGCGCTGCCGGGCGTCGCGCGCCAGCAGGGCGTGGCGGCGGCGGGCATCCGCCGCTCACACCATTGCGGCGCGGCCGGCCGCCCGGTCGAGGCCCTGGCCGAGCAGGGCTGCGTCGCCCTGCTCTTCGCCAACACGCCCGCCGCGATGGCCCCCTGGGGCGGGCGTCAGGCGGTGTTCGGCACCAACCCGCTGGCCTTCGCCTGCCCGCTGCCGGGCCGCGCGCCGATCGTGGTCGACCTCGCCCTGTCGAAGGTGGCCCGCGCCAACATCGTCGGGGCGGCCAAGCGCGGCGAGCCGATCCCCGAGGGCTGGGCCCTCGACGCGGAGGGACGCCCGACGACCGACGCCACGGCCGCCCTCGACGGCACCATGGTGCCGCTGGGCGACGCCAAGGGGACGGCGCTCGCCCTGATGGTCGAGCTGCTGGCCGCCGGGCTCGTCGGCGCGCGCTTCGCCGGTGAAGCCTCCTCGTTCCTCGACGCCGCGGGCGACCCGCCGGGCACCGGGCAGCTGATCCTCGCCCTCGACGCTTCGGCGCTCAGCCCGGACGCGCCGGAGCGCTTCGCGGCGCTGGCCGGCGCGATCGAGGCGCAGGACGGCGCCCGGCTCCCGGGCAGCCGCCGGCTCGGGCTCCGCCGCCGGGCCGCTGAGGCGGGCCTCGACGTGGCCGAAGCCCTCGTGGCCGAGATCCGGGCGCTGTGAGGCGTAACGCCTGTGCGGAGGAAGAACCCGTGATTGCTCCCGTCGGCAGGGCGACGTAAGCGAGAGGAGGGAGAGGTGCTGGACACAACCTTCGACGCTCTACCCACGGATGGGGCTCTGCGTCGTCACGCGATGGAACGGTCAGGCGAAGGGCAGGCAGGTTCGGGGCGCGCAGACTCGGGGCGCGCAGACTCGGGACGCGCCGGCGCGGTCGGCTTCCGCCCGCTCTACCGGCAGGTCTACGACACGCTGCTGAAGCGCCTGGCCGACGCGGTCTGGCAGCCCGGCCAGATCCTTCCGAGCGAGGGGCAGCTCGCCGCCGAGCTGGGCGTCAGCCAGGGGACGGTGCGCAAGGCGCTCGACGCGCTCACCGCCGACAGCCTGCTGGTGCGCCGCCAGGGCCGCGGGACGTTCGTGGCCGACCACGACGACAAGCAGAGCGTCTTCCGCTTCCTGAAGCTGCGGCCGGACGGCGACGGCACCGGCATGCCCACGAGCCGGGTCACGGGGATCGCGGAGGCGGCCGCCAGCGCCGACGAGCGCGGGCGGCTCGACCTCGTGCGGTCCGCCCGCGTGGTCCGGATCGAGCGCGTGCGCGCCGTCGACGCCAAGCTGTGCGTGGTCGAGACGATCAGCGTGCCCGCCGGCCTGTTCCCGGGCATCGCCCAGATCGAGCTGCCGAACACCCTCTACAGCCTCTACGCCACCCGCTACGGCATCACGATCGCCACCGCCAACGAGCGCCTGAAGGCCGTGGCGATCGGGCCCCGCGAGGCCGAGCTGCTCCAGGTGCCCGCCGGAACCCCCGCCCTCGAGATCGACCGCGTCGCCATCGACCTCGAGGAGCGGCCGGTCGAGTGGCGCCTCTCGACCTGCCTGACGCAGGACATCCACTACCTCTCGGTCCTTCGCTGACCGGGATCCCCCGACGCGCCGCCTCGCAGTCGAAGGCGGGGCGCGCCGAACCGGACCTCCGCTGCCACAGCCTGAACGGGGAGCGCGCGATGACCGATCGCGGAAGACGGGACTTCATGCGGCTGAGCGCCCTCGGCGCCCTCGCCGCGCTCGGGGGCGTGCCGCGCGCACGGGCGGCCGACGGGGGGACGCTGCCCTTCGGCAACGGCGAGCGGCCGCTCGTGGCCTATCCGGGCAAGCGGCCGCTCCTGCAGATGACCGCGCGCCCGCCGCAGCTGGAGACGCCGTTCGCGGTCTTCGACGGGGGCGCGATCACGCCGAACGACGCGTTCTTCGTCCGCTACCACCTCGCCGACATCCCGACCGAGATCGACCCGCAGGCCTTCCGCGTCGCCGTGACCGGGCAGGTCGAGCGCCCGCTCTCCCTGTCGCTCGCCGACCTCAAGGCGATGCCCCAGACCGAGATCGTCGCGGTCAACCAGTGCTCGGGCAATTCCCGCGGCTTCTTCGAGCCGCGCATCGCCGGCGGCCAGCTCGCCAACGGCGCCATGGGCTGCGCCCGCTGGACCGGCGTGCCGCTCAAGACGGTGCTCGACCGGGCCGGCGTGAAGGCCGGCGCCGTGCAGGTCGCCTTCAACGGCCTCGACGGGCCGGTCCTGCCCGAGACGCCGGACTTCGCCAAGGCGCTGACCCTCGACCACGCCCGGGACGGCGCGGTGCTGCTCGCCTGGGGCATGAACGGGCAGGACCTGCCCTGGCTCAACGGCTTCCCGCTCCGCCTCGTGGTGCCGGGCTACTACGGCACCTACTGGGTCAAGCACCTCGACAGCATCGCCGTCCTCGATCACCCCTTCGAGGGCTTCTGGATGAAGACGGCCTACCGCATCCCCGACAATCCCTGCGCCTGCACCGAGCCCGGCAAGGCGCCGGACAGGACCGTCCCGATCGGCCGCCTCAACGTCCGCTCCTTCCTGACGAACCTGACCGACGGCGCGCCGGTGAAGGCGGGTCCGGTCGCCCTGCGGGGCATCGCGTTCGACGGCGGCTCGGGCATCCGGGACGTCGCGGTCTCGGCCGACGACGGCCGGACCTGGAGCGCGGCCCGGCTCGGCCAGGATCTCGGCCCCTACGCCTTCCGCACCTGGACCGCGGAGGTCGATCTCGCGCCGGGCGCCCACGCCCTGCGCGTGCGGGCCACGGGCAACGACGGCGCGACCCAGCCGATGGAGCCGCGCTGGAACCCCGCCGGCTACATGCGCAACGTCGTCGAGACGACCCGCGTGCGCGCGGCCTAGAGGGAGGATCGGCATGTTCAGCACCCGCCCACCCCGCGCGTCGGTCGTCGCGATCGCCGCCGCGCTGGCCGCGACACCCGCGCTGGCCGCGCCCGAGACCTACGCGCTGCCGGAGCCGACGGCGCAGTTCCGGCCGGCCCCGGATGCCGCGCACGCGGCCGGCTTCCAGGCCGCGCAGGAGAACTGCCTGACCTGCCACTCGGCCGACTACGTCGCCATGCAGCCGCCCCGGAAGGGGCAGGCGTTCTGGGACGCCGAGGTCGCCAAGATGATCAAGGTCTACCGGGCGCCGATCACGGAGGAGCAGGCCCGGGCCATCGCCGGCTATCTCGGCGCGGCCTACTGAGCGCCGAGACCGGGCAGGAGGTCGCGCGATGACCGTCAGAACCGCCGTGCCGGACCGGTCCGGGGCCGCGCCGACCGGGTCGCGGGGGGCCTCCGCCTGGGCCGGGGCGGCCGGCACCCTGCTCCCGGGCCTGCTCCTGTGCCTGGGCATCACCGCGGTGGCGCAGGCTCTGCAGGCCGGCGAGGAGCACCTGACCGGCCATCCCTACGTCGAGGCGCTGGTGCTGGCCATCCTGCTGGGGACGGCCGTGCGGACCGCCTGGGTGCCGGGCGCGCGCTTCAAGGCCGGGATCGCCTTCTCGGCCAAGCAGGTGCTGGAAGTGGCCGTCACGCTGCTCGGCGCCGCGGTCAGCCTCGGGGCGATCGTCGCCTCGGGCCCGGCGCTGCTGGCCGGCATCGTCGGGGCGGTGGCGCTGACCATCCTGGCGAGCTGCGCGCTCTGCCGCGCCCTGGGCCTACCGGTGCGCATGGCGCTGCTGATCGCCTGCGGCAACGCCATCTGCGGCAACTCGGCGATCGCCGCGGTGGCGCCGGTGATCGGGGCGGACAACCGGGACGTGGCGGCGGCCATCGCCTTCACGGCGGTGCTGGGCGTGCTGATGGTGCTGGGCCTGCCGCTGTTCGTGCCGCTCGTCGGCTTCAGCGAGCACCAGTACGGCGTGCTCGCGGGCCTGACCGTCTACGCGGTGCCGCAGGTGCTGGCCGCGACCGTCCCGGTGGGCCCGCTCGCCACGCAGGTGGGCACACTCGTCAAGCTGGTCCGGGTGCTGATGCTCGGGCCGGTGGTGCTGGCGCTCTCGCTCCTCGCCCCGCGCCTGCCGGCGGCGGGAGCGACCGCCGAGCCTGCTGGGGGAAGCGCCCCCGGGAGCGCCCGGCGCCGGCCCGGCTTCTTCAAGCTGGTCCCGTGGTTCATCCTCGGCTTCCTGGCCCTGGCGAGCCTGCGCTCGCTCGGGCTGATCCCGGACGCCTGGGTCGCGCCGATCTCCCGCCTCGCCGGCTTCCTCACCATCGTGTCGATGGCCGCGCTCGGCCTCGGGGTGGACGTGCGCGTGCTGGCCCAGGTCGGCGGCCGGGTCACGATGGCGGTCACCGCCTCGCTCCTCGTGCTGCTGGCCGTCGCCGTCCTGCTCATCCGCGGCCTCGGGATCGGCTGAGCCGGTCGCCGGCGGCGCGCCGCACCCGCCGGCGTCCACGCGCGGGTGGCCCGGGCTCCGCGAGCGCGATCGCGCCGGGGAAGCGGCTCACACGCAACGGTGGCGGTCGCGCACGGCGGACAGCGATGTCGCCCGCCCGGGAGCGTGAAAGTCCCCGACGAGACGACGTCATCCGGGCGCCGATGCGGACGTCGAGCGCGCAACGGGATCGGCGGTGCCACGATGCCGCCGGGGCAGGATCGCGCGATCGCCGCGACGTCTGACGAACAGGCAGACGTCTTCGCGCCGAACGCGGCCGAGCAAGACGACAGCTCCGGATATGGGGTGTCCGCGGCGCAACGCCCGACGGGATATGAGTGAACCCTCCGCGCCCGTCCCGTCCATACATGCGCCGGACTGCCCGGCGCGGCACCGATATTCGGCCTTGCGAACGACGGAGATCACCGAATATTTGCGCAGAGGAGACAAATATTCGAAGCAGAGTTTTGCCCCGCGCGCGCCGTTAACCACGGTTTTCAATATTTCTGAAATTCGAGGCCGCTAATATGCGGATATAACCTGGGATTGAACTGCTACAATGATGACCCCCTCGACGAGAGCGAAGTAGCGAGACGCCGCGTTGGGACTGTATTCCAAGCTGCGGGCCGCACTCGCTGAAGATGCCCTCCTCGCGCGCTGCGTGAAGCGCTCGCTCGTCGACGGGCTGTATCAGCCGTTCGCGTCGCTCGCGGTCGGCGCCGCGTCCGGGACGATCGTCGCCACGGCCGCGGCGTTCTGGTCCGACGATCGCGCGATCACGGTGACCGCGTTCGCGGTCGGCCTGATCGGCCTCACCCGCATCGTGCTCGCTCGGATCTACCTGACGAAGGGGCCGCAGAAGCACGATCGTTACGAGCTCTGGGAGACCTACTTCTCCCTCGGCGCGTTCGCCTACGCCGCGTCGCTCGGCATCCTGTCGTTCCTCATCACGACGCGGTCGTCCAACCTCGCGCTCCAGGTCATCACCCCCACGTTCACGATCGGTTACGCCGCGGGCATCTCGGGCCGCAATGCGGGCCGCCCCCTGCTGGCCATCGCGCAGGTGCTCCTGTCGGCGATGCCGCTGTCGGCGGGCCTGCTCGTGTCGGGCGACGGCGAGCGGGCCTCGCTCGGCATCCTCTCGCTCCTGTTCGCCTACGGCATGATCGACATCACGCTCAGCACGCGCGAGATCATCGTGTCGGCCCTGGTGACGACGCGCGAGAAGGAGGCGCTCGCCGAGAAATTCCAGGCCCAGGCCAATCTCTTCGACATCGCGTTGCGCAACATGTCGCACGGACTGTGCATGTTCGACGCGCGCGGCCGGCTCCAGGTCTGGAACGACCAGTTCCTCTCGATATCGGGCATTCCCTCGAACCGCATCCACACCAATTCGACGGCCAAATCGCTGTACGCATTGAGCCGCGCCATCATCGATGAGCGAACCGCGGGGCGCGGCGCGACGCTCTCGACATTCTCGGCGGCGTCGAACGCGTTGAGGTCGGGAAACCTGGTCCTGATCCTCCCCGACGATCGCGTGGTCTCCCTGATGCAGCGGCGGACCGCCGAGAAGGGCTACGTGATCATCTTCGAGGACATCACCGAGCGGCGTCGGAGCGAAGCCCGCATCCAGCAGATGGCGCGTTACGACGATCTGACGGGCCTGCTCAATCGCAGCAGCTTCAAGGCCAAGGTCTCCCAGGCGCTGAAAGCCAGCGCCAGCAGCAAGGGCGATTTCGCGGTCCATCTGCTCGATCTCGACCACTTCAAGGTCATCAACGACACGCTGGGGCATCCGGCCGGAGACAGGTTGTTGCAGATGGTGGCGGACCGGCTGCGCGGGATCGGGGCGCTGTCCGGATCGGTCGCCCGCCTCGGCGGCGACGAGTTCGTCATCGTCCAGCAATCCGTCACGTCGCCGGCCGTCGCGGAGGATCTCGCGCAGCGCGTCCTGCACGAGCTGGAGCGACCTTTCGATATCGACGGCACCCACGTCACGGTCGGCGCCTCGATCGGCATCGCGATCGCCCCGTTCCATGCCAACGACGAGGACAGGCTGCTGAAATGCGCCGATATCGCCCTCTACGCCATCAAGGGGGCCGGCAGGAGCGGGTTCAAGATCTTCCAGCACGAGATGGAAGCGGCCACGCGCGCGCGGCACGCCCTCGAGTCCGATCTCCGGGCCGCCCTGACCAACGGCGAACTGGAGCTGCACTATCAGCCGATCGTCGACGCGAGCACCGGGGCGATCGTGAGCTGCGAGGCCCTGCTACGGTGGCAGCACCCCGTCTCCGGCTACATCCCGCCGTCGGACTTCATCCCGGTGGCCGAGGACACGGGGCTCATCGTCCAGCTGGGCGACTGGGTTCTGAACGAAGCGTGCCGCGAGGCCCGGAACTGGCCGTCGACCGTGAGCGTCGCGGTCAACATGTCGCCGCGTCAGTTCGGTGATCCGCAGCTGGCCTTCCACGTCATCGGCGCGCTGAACCGCTCCGGCCTCCCGGCGCATCGCCTGGAGCTCGAGATCACGGAGAGCGTGACGCTGGGCGCGACGCACAAGATCGTCGAGACCATCCACACGCTCCGCCAGCTCGGGATCCGCCTGTCGATCGACGATTTCGGAACCGGTTACTCGTCCCTGAGCTCCCTGAGAAACTTCGCCTTCGACAAGCTGAAGATCGACCGGTCGTTCGTGTGGGACCTGGACAGGAAGGCCGAGTCGACCGCGATCATCCGGGCGATCGTCGGGATGGGAAGGAGCATCGGGATGGCCATCGTCGTCGAGGGCGTCGAGACGGAGACGCAGCTCTCCATCCTCCGGGCCGAGGGCTGCGATCTGATCCAGGGCTACGTGTTCAGTCGTCCGGTCGCCGCATCCCAGATCCGGGCCATGCTCGCGGCCGCGGAGCCCGTGACGAAGCTAGCGAGCTGACCCCGCCGGCCCCCGCGCGGTCACCGTGCGGGCCTGAGCGGCCTGGGCTTTTCCCCTGAGCCTGTCCTGCGCCAGGACGAGCCGCTCCATGATGCTCAGATCCCTGTCCGTGAGATTCATCGCGGCGGCCGCCCAGACCGAGACGATCTTTCTCAGTTCCTCCAACGATATGCGATTGACCTCCCGGGCGGCTCGATAGATCGCCTGCTGCCCGTTGCGGCGCCGGTGGTTGCCGGCGATGTACGCGCGCACGGCCGCTTCGCCCTGGCCACGCTCGGCGAGGACGTGAACGATTCCCAGTTCGTGCATCTCCTCCGCGGTGTAGGTTCTCCCATCGAGGATCATCTCCTGAGCCCTGATGGTCCCCAGACGCCGGGCGAGGAAGCTGTAGGCCCCCATACCGGGGAAGAGCCCGAAGAGGATCTCCGGGAAGCCGAACTTGGTGCCCTTCTCGGCGATGATCACGTCGAACGAGAGCAGGCCCTCGAACCCCCCGCCCAGCGCGTCGCCCTGAACGAGGCCGATCGTGATGATCGGCAGGTTCAGCGCGTTCATGTTGCGATGAAGAACATCGACGCACGCGTTGCCGTAACCGACCAGCGCGGCCTCGTCGCCCGCGCGGATCTTGCTCGCGAACAGGCTCAGATCACCGCCGAGACTGAACACGCCGGGAAATCGTGAACCGAAGACAAAGTAGTTCAGGTCGAGGCTGCCGTTGCCGAAACCGCGCTCGATGCCATCCTGCAGGCGGCTGAAGTCGGCCAGCATCTCGGGATTCTGGCACGGGCGGCCCTGCGGGCGCATGAAGGCCCACAGGGTGCTGGTGTCGGTTTCGAGATTGACTTCGATCTGAGCGAGTTCGGAAAGGCCGTGGTCGGGAGACGAGACGGTCGGCGCGATCCGCTTCTCGCTCGGCCGCCGCGCGGCCGTCGGACGCCGTCGCAGCGGCACAGGACCAGGGTATGGCACCAAGTCTTTGGCGAGACCTGTAATAGACGCCATCGTATTCGGATCCGTTAAGTGATCCTTAACCGTATCTCAGCCGGCGTTGCGGAGCTAGGCAGCCGGAGCGGCCCTCCTCAGATAATTAAGCTTTGGTTAATGCCGGCCTTTTAGCCACCTTTGCTTGCGAGGCGGGCCTCTCCGGACGAGAGGCCCGCCGACGCCCCGGCGGCCGCCCTGACCCTCGACCTCCACGGCCTCGACGGCGCCGGCTCGGTCCGGCAGGATCGCGGACGGCAGGCGTGAAGCGGCACGCCCGCCGCTTCCGCGCGAGACCGGGTCCGCCGCGGGGACGCGCGGTCAACCGCGCGACGGACGCCTCAGCGGCACCCCGTAACGGCTCCGATCTCCGATCATGCGAGTCGGCGCAATGCTCGCTGCGCCGATCGCCGATCATGACGATTGCTGTCTCCATCCCCAGCAGTTGTATTATAGACGAGTAGCATACCAATAGTTGCACAATATTATCTGTTCGTTATAAATTTTCATGTCTATCGAGACCATGATCCGAGAGCGATCCGACGACGAGAGCGACGAGAAGCCGGCACTCTATCTATGGTTGACGACAGCGTTTCTCTATTTCTGCACCGCAGCTTCGACACTGAGCCTGGCCAGTAGCGGACACGACATCGCTGCCCTATGGCCGGCCAATGCCATTCTGGTCGCCCTGCTGCTCTCCCATGACAGGGTCCGATCGGGCACGGTGCTGAGCGCCGGATTGGCCGCGAACATCGCGGCCAATGTCCTGACGCGGGGCACTGTGCTCGGCCCCTTCCTGTACAGTCTCGCCAACCTCGCCGAGGTGATGTTGGCCGTCCGTCTCCTGCGAAGGACCTACGAGCAGGACGCCCTGCTGCAATCCACGAGATCCGCCCTGCGGTTCCTCGCGATCGCGGGATTGCTGGCACCGGCCGCGAGCGGCGTCCTGGGAGGCTTGACGGCGCATCTCGTCTTCGGCCAGCCCCTGTTGCGCTCGTTCGGCACCTGGGTCGCGAGCGACGGCCTGGGACTCATCGTCTTCACGCCCTTCCTGCTCTCGCTGTTCCGAGGCGATTACGCGCGTGCGCTCGCGGAGCGGAGCTGGCGGGACCGGCTCGAAGCGGCCGCCTTGCTCGTCCTCGCAGGCTCGGTCGCGTACGCGACCTTCTTCTGCACCAGCCGCCCCTTGCTGTTCCTGATCTTCCCGCCCCTCATCCTGATCGCTTTCCGGCTGGGCCGCCTGGGTGTCACCGCGGCCGTGATGGTCGTGGCCGTCATCGGAGGCGTCGCAACGATGTACGGTCGCGGGCCGATGGTCCTGATCGCGGCCGACGCCGTCACGCAGGCGCAGGCGTTCCAGGTGTTTCTGGCCTTCATCCTGCTGACCTGCCTGCCCGTCGCGGCGGAGGTCTCCGCGCGGGCGCGGCTCACGGCCGAGCTGGCCGCGCACGATCGGGAGATGACGAGGAGCGCCTTCACCGATTCCCTGACAGGACTGCTCAACCGTGCGGGCTTTGAGCATCAGATCGAGACCATCCTGCCCGTCAGGGCACTCCCGCCCGTCAGCCTGATCGCGATCGACATCGATCACTTCAAGCAGATCAACGACCGCTGGGGGCATCCGGCGGGCGATCGCGCGCTCGAGACTCTCGGATCGCTGCTCGCATCGCAGATCCGCCCGGGGGATCTGGTCGCGCGCCTCGGCGGCGACGAGTTCGTGATCCTTCTCCGCGAGAGCGACCTCGAGCGCGCCAGGGCGGTGTGCGAGCGGATCCGCGCGAGCGCACGCGCCTTGCCGTTCTCGACCGGTGCCGGGACCGAAGCGCCGGTCAGCCTGAGCATGGGCTTGGCCGTCGCGCGCGTGGGCGAGGGCTACGAAGCGCTGGCTCAGCGGGCCGACAGCGCTCTGTACGAGGCGAAGCACGCCGGCCGCGACGCCCTGCGATGGGCCGCCTGACTCCGGGATCGACCCTGACCGGCGGCGATCCGGGCCCGGTCGTTTGGCCGTGAAACGCCTGCCCCGTAGGATCGGCCGATGAGACGCCGCCACCTCGTCGGACCGATCCTCTGCGTCGCGCCGCTCGCCCTCCTCTTCGGGACGGCCGACGGTCCCGCGGGCTCCGCGGCCCCCGGCCTGGTGCCGCAGGCCGAGCGCGCGGATCTCGTCCGCGTGGAGAAGGCGCAACGGCGCCTGACGCTGCTGCGCGGCGGACGCGTCCTGGCGGTCTACCGCGTCTCGCTGGGCTTCGCGCCGATCGGCCCGAAGGCGATGGAGGGCGACGGCCGAACACCCGAGGGTCGCTACCGCATCGCGGGCAAGAACCCGGACAGCATCGCCCACCTCGCGCTGCGGATCTCCTATCCGGACGCCGCCGACCGCGCCGCGGCGTCCGCGGCCGGCGTGCCGCCCGGCGGAGACATCATGATCCACGGTCTGAGGAACGGCTTCTCCTGGGTCGGCCGCCTGCATCGTCTGATCGACTGGACGGATGGCTGCGTGGGCGTGACCAACGCCGAGGCCCGCGCGATCTACGCGCGGGTCGAGGTCGGCACGCCGATCGAGATCCGGAGCTGAGCGGGATCGGGCGTCGTCGGGCGGAGCGTTCGGGGCCGGACGGCGCGCGGCCGGGGCGCCTCAAGGCCCCGCATCCCCGGCGGCCGCGCCAGGACCCGCGGGCGGGCGCCACGGGAGCGGATCGAACGAGCGCCGGAGCGCCTCGAGGAACCGCTCCGTCCGGGCCGCGCGCGACCGCCGTTCCGAGCCGAGCAGGGCGACGACCGGCGCCGACGGCAGGGCGTAGCCTTCGAGCAGGCGCGCCAGCCGCCCCGCGCGCAGGTCGTCGGCGACATCCCATTCCGAGCGCACGATCACGCCGAGGCCCGCGAGGGCCCAGCCCCGCACCACGTCGCCGTCGTTGCTGACCAAGGCCGCATCCACCCTGACGCGGACCTCGGCGCCCTCCGCCGCGCGGAAGCGCCAGAGCGTCACGTCCTCGTCGTTCTCGCGCAGCGCGATGCAGGTGTGATCCCGCAGGTCGGCCGGCACGCGCGGGGCCGGATGCCGGGCCAGGTAGGCGGGCGCCGCGCAGAGGATCCGGTCGTTCGGCGCGAGGGCGCGCACGGTCAGGCTCGGGGTCGCCTCCCTGATCTCACCGACGTGGATCGCGAGGTCCCAGGTCTCGGACGGGATGCGGCCCAGGCGATCCGAGAGCAGCAGGTCGATCCGCACGCCCGGATGCCGCAGCCGGAACGCCGTCACGACCGGGGCCACGTAGCGGCGCCCGAAGCCGAGCGGGGCGACGACGCGCAGATGTCCGGTCACCGCGCCGACGCGCTCGGCCAGGGCGTCGGCGAGATCGTCGAAGGCGCCGAGGAGGTCGCGACCGCGCTCGGCCAGAAGCTCCCCCTCGTCGGTCAGCGTGAGGCCGCGGCCGGACCGGTCCACCAGATGGACCCGCAGCCGCTTCTCCAGGCTGCGCAGCCGCTGCGTCACGGCGGGGGGCGACACGTTCAGACTGCGCGCCGCGGCGGCCAGGGACGGGCTGGCCGCGACCGCGACGAAGAAGCGGAGATCGTCGGTGTCGAGCATTAAGGCCGACCTTAATCCAGAATGCCGAACAGATTAATGGCGTCTCGCGGTCCGGCATGATCTGTCACCCGGCAGCGAGACAGAGAGGCGTGGACATGCCGGAGACCGGAGTCGGGACGCAGGTGCCGTCAGCGGAGGCCGACGGGGCGTCGGGTCCTCTTCAGACACCGTGCCTTCTCCTGGACGAGGCGCGGCTGCGCGCGAACCTCGCGGGGCTGCGGGCGCACCTGGACCGGCTGGGCGTCGCCTTCCGGCCGCACCTGAAGACGGCGAAGTCGATCGACGTCGCCCGCCTGGCGATGACCGGTCCGGCCGGCCCGGCGATCGTCTCGACCCTGCGCGAGGCCGAGTACTTCGCCGAGGGCGGGGTCCGGGACATGATCTACGGCGTCGGCATCGCCCCGCAGAAGCTCGACCGCGTCGGAGCGGTCCGGCGCCGCTGGGGTGCGGACCTCGCCGTGGTGCTCGACTCGATCGAGCAGGCGGACGCGGTCGCCGCCTGGGCCGCGCGGACCGGCGACCGTCTACCGGTCCTGATCGAGGTCGACGCCGACGGGCATCGCTCCGGCGTGAAGCCGGCCGACGCGGCGCTGCTGGTGGCGATCGGGCGCGCGCTCGGCGCGGGGGCGGACCTGCGCGGCGTGCTGCTCCACGCCGGCGACAGCTACGGCCTCAGCGATCCCGAGGATCTCGCCGCGGCCGCGGAGGGCGAGCGCGCGGCGGCGGTGACGGCGGCCACCCTCCTGCGCGCGGCGGGCCTGCCGTGCCCGGTGGTGAGCGTCGGCTCGACCCCGACCGCGCGCTACGCCCGGAACCTCGACGGGATCACCGAGGTCCGTGCCGGCGTGTTCATGTTCGGCGACCTGTTCCAGGCCGGGGTCGGCTCCGTCGCGGTCGACGACATCGCGGTGAGCGTGCTCGCCACCGTGATCGGGCACCGCCGCGACAAGGGCTGGATCATCACCGATGCCGGCTGGATGGCGCTGTCGCGCGACCGGGGCACGGCCCGGCAGGCGGTCGATCAGGGCTACGGCGTGGTCTGCGACCGCGCCGGCCGCCCCTACCCGGACCTGATCGTCGCCGACGCCAACCAGGAGCACGGCATCCTCGCCCTGCGCCCGGGCTCCCGCGCCGCCCTCCCCGACCTGGCCCTCGGCGATCGTGTGCGCGTCCTGCCGAACCACGCCTGCGCGACGGGCGCCCAGTACGACCGCTACCACGTCCTCGACGCCGACGGGCGGGTCGCCGCCGTCTGGCCGCGCATCAATGGCTGGTAGGCGGCGCCGACCGTGACGTCGCGGATCGGGCGCCTCGCGAGCGCCCGGCGGCGCCGGACGCGGCGGGAGCCCGCCTGGACACCGCGAGGCGCGTGACCGCCGCCCTCCTCGGGGCGGCGCATGCCGCCCGCGCGCACTGACGCGCGCACTGACGCGCGCTCCGGGCCCGGTCGGCGCGGCCCGAGGCCCCCGGCACCGACGCCGCCCGATGCGGCGCCCGATACGGAAGGAGAAGCCCATCATGACAGCCCACCGGTTCGACGCCGTCCTGTTCGACCTCCTGACGGCCCTGCTCGACAGCTGGTCCCTGTGGGACTCGGTCGCCGGCAGCACGGAGGCCGGCCGCCGGTGGCGGGCCGAGTACCTGCGGATCACCTACCGGACGGGGGCGTACCAGCCCTACGAGGATCTCGTGGCGGAGGCCGCCGCGGCGGTGGGCCTGCCGCGCCGCCTCGCGGCGGACCTCGAGGATCGCTACGGCGAGCTCCGGCCCTGGCCCGGCGTGACGGAGACCCTGCAGGCGCTCGCGGCGCGCTCCGTGCGGCTCGGCGTCGTGACCAACTGCTCCGAACGTCTGGGTCGCATCGCCGCCGGCTGCCTGGGGGTCGAACTCGACGCGGTCGTCACGGCGGAGCGCGCCGGGTTCTACAAGCCCGATCCGCGTCCCTACCGGCTGGGACTGCAGGCCCTCGGGGTCGAGCCGGCGCGCTGCCTGTTCGTCGCGGGCTCGGCCTTCGACCTCGTGGGCACGGCGCAGGTGGGGCTGGCGACGTACTGGCACGACCGCGTGGGCATGGCGGCCCCGGACGGCGCGTCGCCCCCGCTGGCGCACGAGACCACCCTCGATCCGCTGCGCGCCTGGTTCGATCCGGGCGCGCGCTGACGCTGACCTTCTCCGGGCGCGGCGGGGGGAAGGCGGGGCGGGCGACGGGCCGGCAGAGGGCACCTCCCGACCCGCGCGAGGCGACCGCATGTGCCGCCGCGCACCGGGCGGCCCGGCGCGAGCTTTGCCTTTCGGCCGTCGCCCGGTCCATGTAGCCGCCCATGATCCGCCTCATCCCCAGCCTGCCCGCGGCCTACGTCATCGCGCGGGTGGTGTGGCCCCTGCCGGTGCCGCTCGCGCTCAGGCTCGGCCTCGCCGGGCTCCTCCTGGTCGCCTCCCAGTACCACCTGTGGAGCCGCCTCTCCTCCGGGTCGGTCTTCGCGCCCGAATTCCCGCGCCCGATCGTGATCCTGTTCAACTGGGCGTTCGGTGCGATCGCGCTGGCGGCGGTGATGCAGCTCGGCCTCGATGCCGTCGCGCTGATCTCGCTGGCTCTGCCCGGGGGCGGCTGGGCGATCCCGACCGCCTGGCGCATCGCGGTGGCCTCGACGGCCGCCGGCCTCTCGGCCGTCGCCGTGTGGCAGGCCGTGCGCGTGCCGCCCCTGAAAGACGTCCCGGTCGCGATCGCGGACCTGCCCCCCGGCCTCGACGGCTACACGATCCTGCACCTGACCGACCTGCATATCAGCCGCCTGTTCCCGGCCGCCTGGGCGCGGGCCGTCGTCGCGCGGGCCGACGCCCTCCAGGCCGACCTGATCGTCGTGACCGGCGACTTCATCGACGGTTCGCTGGAGGCCCGGCGAGACGACGTCGCGCCGCTGCGGGCCCTGCGCGCGCGCGACGGTGTCTGGGCCGTGCCCGGCAACCACGAGTACTTCTTCGACCACGATTCCTGGATGCGCCATCTCGCGGGCCTGGGGATCCGCGTCCTCGCCAACACCCACACGATCCTGAGGCGCGGGGGCGGCGCGCTGGTGCTGGCCGGCGTCACCGACCGCTCCGCGCCCGCCACGGGGCATCCGGGGCCCGACCTCGACGCGGCCCTGGCGGGCGCACCGCCGGGCGCGCCGATCGTTCTGCTGGATCACCAGCCGGCCAACGCCGCGCGGGCCGCGGCGCGCGGCGTGGCGCTCCAGCTCTCCGGCCACACCCACGGCGGCATGATCCGCGGCCTGGACCGGCTGGTGGCGCGCGGCAATTCCGGGTTCGTCTCGGGGGCGTACCGGGTCGGGGCCATGCGGCTCTACGTCAGCAACGGCACCGGGCTCTGGCCCGGCTTCGCCCTCCGGCTCGGGCGTCCGTCGGAGCTGACGCGGATCACCCTGCGGGCAGCCACCTGACGCGCGCGCGCCGCCGCGCGGCTTCTCGCACGGGTCAGCGATCCAGGCCCGGGAGGCCCCAGCGCCGGCCGAAGCCCGCATCGCCGGACACTCGGCTGTTTCCCCCGGGAGGGGCCATGTTCGTCGGAACGGCTACCCCGGGTCGCTGCCGGATCGCCCCCGCTCGGAAGCTGCCGGCCGGCTCGCGGGAGAAGAGCGGTGAGAGCGGCCCCTGCGCGCGTGCCGGACAGCGCCGGTCCCAGGACGAAGCCGGGCCTCGACGAAAGGTCAGGCCATCGCACCCTCGATTAATCCTTCTCGTCGTATCCCCCGGATACCATCTTGGCTCCGGCGAGGTCGAACAGTGCTGCAGGGGACCATATCGAATACCCAGCGCGAGGCACTCCGCCAGCAGGCGCTGGCCGAGATCGCCCTCCTCGACACGCCGCCGGAGCGCGAGTTCGATGCACTCGCCAAGCTCGCGCAGCGCATGCTCGGCACCGGCATGTCCTCGATCACCCTGATCGACCCGGAGCGCCAGTGGTTCAAGGCGCGTTGCGGTCCCTTGGCGGCCGAGACGCCGCGTGCCCAGGCGTTCTGCCCCGTCGTGTTCGAGACGGAGGCTCCGCTGATCGTGGCGGATGCCAGCCTCGACCCTCGCTTCGTGGCCAGCCCCTTCGTCACGAACGCCCCGTACATCCGCTACTACGCGGGCGTGCCGGTCCGCGTCCGGCAAGCCGACGGCGACAAGATCACGATCGGCACGCTCTGCGTCCTCGACGAACAGCCCCGCGAGCCGACGACGACAGACCTGGAGGTGCTCGAAGAGCTGGCCTGCATCGCGGAGGCCCTGATCGAGGCGCGCGCCGTGGCCCTGCGCGCAGCCGAGGCTGCCGAAGAGCGCCGGATGGCCGTCGAGGGCCTGGAGCGTGAGCGCCGCCAGTTCAAGCAGGCGGAGCGCATGGCCGAGATGGGCTCGTACCGCTACGATATCGAGACGCGGTCGACCTCCTGGTCGGACGGCGTCTTCGTCATTCACGAGCTGCCCGTCAGCGGCGGTGTGCCGATTGGCGCGATCATGAACTTCTTTCCCGAGCCCGATCGCGCCCTCTTCCGCGCGGCCGTCAGGCGCGTGCTGGACACGGGCGAGCCGTTCGAGATGGACGCCGATTTCGTGACCGCCAAGGGCAATGCCCGGCGCGTGCGGTGCTCCTGCGAGATCGAATTGGTCAAGGGTAAGCCCGTCGCCCTCATCGGCCTGATCCAGGACATCACCGAACGGCACAGCTTGGAGCAGCGTCTTCGCCATCAGGCGCGCACCGATGACCTGACGCAACTCGCCAACCGAGCCGAATTCCACCGCGCGCTCGACGCGCGGCTGCGCGAGGCGCGCGCTTCCGACGACGATGTGGCTGTCCTCCTGATCGACCTCGACGGCTTCAAGGGCGTGAACGATCGCCTCGGGCACGCGGCCGGCGACGAGGTTCTGCGTTGCGTAGCCGAGCGGTTGCGCGCGCCCTGCTACGCCGGTTGCTTCCCGGCACGGTTGGGGGGCGACGAGTTCGCGATCCTGGTGCCTGCCGGCTGCGATGGCGCGGGCGTGCAGGCGATGGTGCGGCGCCTCCTGCACGACCTCGAGATGGTCGTGAAAGGGCAGGGTCAGATCGCGCGGGTGACGGGAACGATCGGCCTCGCGCGGTCACGAGAGGCCGGACAGGACCGCGACGTGCTGCTGCGCCACGCCGACGCGGCCCTCTACGCCGCGAAGCGTAAGCAGAAGGGGACGGCTGAAACCTACTCGGCCGCGACGGATCCGACTGCCACGCCGGTTCGCGGCGCGTCCGCTCTCGAGTTGGCTCCTCACCGACGCCTCTGACGCGGAGACGGCCACACGACCCTCTGGCCCGGGTCCGGCGGACGAGGGCGCGGACGGGATGGGCGAAGGCGCGCGGAGATCGTCGCGCCGCCCGGAGCGGATGGCGAGGCGGCGGAAGCGCGCCGACCACGCCGGCGTGCGCGACGATCCAGCGGTGGCGTCCGAGATCCTCGCTGCCCTCGCCGCCGCGCCGTGCGATGCGCGGCGTGATGCTGCGGGATCGGCACGGGTGCCGGGAGCGACCCGGCCGCGACGAGGAGCGTGGCTCAAGAGGCCGTCACCACGCGGCTTGGAGGCCGGCGGTGAACACCTGGGCGGTGGCGCCCGGGCGGACGTCGCCGGTATAGCCCACCGACAGCCGCACGCCCTCGGCGACCGCCCCCGTCAGGCTCACCCCCAGAACCGCGCCATCCCGGCCCAGCGCGCTCGTCCGACCCGCGAACCCCGCCCCGAACAGGCTCGAGCGGATCAAAGCCGCCGTGTCGGCCAGCTCGTGCGCCCAGTACGCCCGACCCTCAAGCCGCAGGTCCGGAATGCCCGCCAACGCCCAACTCGTCACCCGCCCGCCGACCAGGCTGCGCGCCGCGTCGAGGTCGGCCACCGCGAAGCCCTGCCCGCCGAAGCCCTGCCCGACCAGACCGCCCCGCTCGGACACACGGCCCCGCGTCAGCCGGTCGTAGCTGAAGCCCACCTCCGGCACGACCTCGACCGGCAGGCCGGTCGCCAGCGCGTACCCGGCAAAGCCCGACACCCCGCCGTTCCAGCCCGACGACACCCCGCTCGCCTGCGACACCGCCGCGCCCAGCGCCACCGTCCGGTCCACCCGGCCGTCCGCGTACGACACCCCCGCCGTGCCCCGCAGCACCACGGCGCCGAGCCGCGTGCTCGCGTAGAGCGTGCCGCCGTAGCTGTCAGTGGTGAACCGCCCCAGCCCCGCGCCCCGCGACGTGCCGCCCGCGCGCAGGTAGCTGAACGCACCGCCGACCTGCGTGTCCGCCCCGACCTGGCGGTCGACGCCCATCAGCAGCCCGCCCGCGTCGAACCCGGCGCCCGTGGCCGCCCGGTCGCCGGCGCGCGCGCCGAACCCGTACAGCGCGTCGGCCCAGACCCGGCCCTCGCCCACCCCAAGCGGCGCCGCCGCCGCCCCGGCGCCGCCGCGCACCTGCAGCGCCGTGCGGTTCGGGCCCGGGCCCGGATCGCCCGCGCTGAACGCGCCCGCGCCCCCGCCCAGC